>JACRIJ010000074.1 GCA_016220095.1 Planctomycetota bacterium
GGAGCATAATATACTTGGCATTCATAGCCAGCGCTAAGGTAGCCGCAACCTTTAGGTTGCGCTGTAATACTGGATTCTAAGCGCAGGCTAAAGCCTGCGGCTACCTTCAAATGTCAAGTATATTATGCTCTCCGTAGTAATAACAGATTAAACAGATTAAGCAGATTTGCTATTGCAAATTGAAAACTGTAAATTTCAAATTGTAAATCCCTTTCGTGAAGAACAGGAACTTCACGAGACCTTTAAGAGCCTTATGTTTGACGAAACGATGGACTCCAGACTCCTGACTTAGGACGCAGGATACAGAATACGTTGCCCGTTTCCCGTGGTCCGTGACCCGGTAAAACGGGAACAGGGGTTCGGGATTCGATGTCCGGGACGAATGACGGTGATTGTAAGATTACACGAGATTATTTTTCACCTGTTTGCAATCGTTCAGTCGCAATTCTGCGGTCTTTCAATGTTGGGATTTTCTAATCTTGGAATCCGTGAAGTGGTTTTCGTTCCGTTCTTCGTTCGTCGTCCCTCGCTACTCGCTACTCGGTGCTCGCTACTCGCTACTACGTCCATCCTTGGTCATTTCCTTTAACTGCTGTAATTTTTGCAGGGCCTGGACCGGGGTGAGGTTATCCACGTCAATGTCCTTTAATACGTCTATAGCCGGATGTGCGGGATTGAATAAATGCATTTGCATGGGTTTATTCAATGGATTGAGCGTTTTGGCAAATTTCGGTTTGTTGGATTCGTCAAGCGTCAGCGCTTCAAGTTCCGTGAGTATTTGTTTGGCGCGTTCTACAACGGAAACCGGTATGCCGGCGAGTCGGGCCACGTACACTCCGTAGCTTTTATCGGTACCGCCTTGTTTTATTTTATGCACGAAGATTATTTTATCTCCCCATTCCTTGACCGATATATGGAAATTTTTTACTCCCGGCAGGACGAGTTCAAGTTCCGTAAGCTCGTGGTAATGCGTGGCAAAAAGCGTTCTTGCGCCGAGCCGGTCATAGATGAATTCGGCTACTGCCCACGCGATGCTTACGCCGTCAAAGGTGCTCGTGCCGCGCCCGATTTCGTCAAGCACTATCAGGCTTCTGTTGGTGGCGTTATTCAGGATATTCGCGGTTTCGTTCATTTCCACCATGAAAGTGCTGGAGCCTTTTGTCAGCTCGTCCGAAGCGCCTACGCGCGTGAATATCCTGTCCACAATTCCGATGGACGCCTGTTTAGCAGGCACAAAAGACCCTGTTTGCGCCATGAGCGTTATAAGGGCAACCTGCCGTATATATGTGGACTTTCCGGCCATGTTAGGGCCTGTAATTATCATTATGCGGTTATTGCTGTTGTCAAGTTCGGTATCATTCGGGACGAACTTATTTTCAATGAATTTTTCAATTACCGGATGCCTGCCGTCAACAATAGAGAGTTTGCCGGAATCGTTTACTTCCGGCCTGCAGTATTTGTTTTCAAAAGCCGTTTCCGCCAGCGAGCAGAACACGTCCAGGGCGGCTATGGCAAAGGCGTTTTTCTGGAAGGCTGAAATATGCCTTGCGGTTTCGTCGCGTATCTGGAGGAAGAGTTCGTATTCAAGTTTTCTGCTTCTTTCCTCGGCATTGAGGACCATGGTTTCGTACTCTTTAAGCTGTGGCGTTATGTAACGTTCCGCGTTTTTCAGCGTTTGTTTACGGATATAGTCCTGGGGTATGCGTTCCTGATGGGCATTTGTTATCTCAATATAATAGCCGAATACCTGCGTATAGCCGACTTTCAACGAACCTATGCCGGTGCGTTTTATTTCATCCGCCTGGAATTGCGCAATCCAATTTTTGCCTTCCTTGCCCATGCCGAGCAGTTTGTCCAATTCGCCGTTAAATCCGGTTTTGATGATGCCGCCTTCCTTGATTTGGACAGGGGCGTCGTCTTTGATTGACGATGAAAGGAATTTTACGGCATCGGGAAGCGGTTCAAGGGTATCGGATACGGATTTCACGGCTCCGGACTGGAATTTTGCGATGGCATTTTTTATAGCCGGTATTTTCTGCAGGGTTTGCTTGAGGAATATAAGGTCGCGCGGATTAGCCCTGTTGGAGCCGAGTTTGGCGGAAATCCTTTCAAGGTCAAAAATTTCCTTCAGTTTCGCGCGTAGGTCTTTTCTTGTTATATGGTCAGCAAGCAATTCCTCCACCGCCTCAAGCCGCGCCTGTATTTTTGCGGCGTTTTTAAGCGGAGCCGCAAGCCATTCTCTGAGCAGTCTGGCGCCCATAGGCGTGCAGGTTTTATCAAGGACATGGAGCAGGGTGCCTTCTTCGGATTCCGATCTTATTGTGCGCGTGAGTTCAAGGGACAGCTGGGTGGGCCTGTCAAGATAGACAGTGTCCTCTTTCAGGAAAGGCTCTATGCGGGTGATGTGTTTGAGTTCGGTACGCTGGGTCTCCTTGAGGTATTCCATGACGGCTCCGGCGCAGGAAGTTCCGTACAGAAGGTTTTCACAGCCGAAGCCGGAGAGATTGGCGGTCTGGAAATGTCCGGTCAGGGATTTATAGGCGTTGGTTTTGTCGTACGTCCAGTCCGGCACGAATGTCATGACAGCGCCTGCGGCTGATTTAAGCATGTTAATAAGGCCGGTTTGCGCCTGCTGGAACGACTCTGGCACGATGCATTCAGCAGGATTAATGCGCGTCAATTCATCCGGCAATTCCTTTACGTGCAGGTCCTGCATGAGGAACCTTCCGGTGGAAAGGTCAATCCATGAAATGCCGGCGTTTTTGCCGTCAACGATAACAGCCGCGAGAAAATTATTTATTTTTTCTGAAAGAATGGATTCTTCCGTAAGCGTTCCCGGGGTAATCACCCTTACAACGGCCCTTTCAACCAGGCCGTCCGCCTCTTCAGGGTCTTCCATCTGGTCGCAGATGGCTACTTTATGGCCGGATTTGAGCAGGCGTTTAATGTAATTTTCCACGGAATGATGGGGGACGCCTGCCATTGGAACGGCCTTATCGCCCTTGAAACGCGAGGTCAGCGTTATTCCGAGGGTGCGCGCCGCGGTTTTGGCGTCTTCATAAAACATCTCGTAAAAATCACCCAGCCGGAACATCAGGATTTCGTCCGGATGATTTTTCTTGATGTCTGAATATTGTTCCATTAATGGAGTTGACATAAGAAAACATCATACCAAATATTTAAAAAACAAGCAATTTTTTATTGACTTCCTGTTTTAATTTGCTATAGTTGCGTTAAGTTATTGCTATGTTTTTATCCGACATTGATTTAGAAGGGCTATGATATGGCAGGCAGTATTCTCGGTAAAACGGCAAATATGGCCGGCGTTCCTTCAAGGCGTTACAGGGATTTTATAAAACAGATCGCCGGCGAAATCAGGCAAGCCAGGTTAAAAGCATATCGGACAGCCAATAAGCAATTACTTGATTTGTATCTGTACATAGGCAGGGGCATATACGAAAAAGTTGAAATTGCCAAATGGGGCGAAGGCGTCGTAGAGAAGATGTCCAGGGATCTGCATAGGGTATTTCCGGATATGAGAGGGTTTTCGGCGCAAAACCTGTGGAGAATGAAGCAGATTTTTGAAGTTTATAAGGGATGTACAAAACTCTCAACACTGTTGAGAGAATTGCCTTGGTCGCATAATTTGCTTATACTGCATCGTACTGAAACGTTGGAAGAAAAAGAATTTTATATTAAGGCGGCTATTAATGGGAAATGGAGTTGCAGGGATTTGCAAAGACAGATGGACACCGCGTTTTATGAACGCTTTGCATTATCAAAAAAACCGAAAATCCTTTTGCATGGAAACGCCAAGGAGCAATTGATTTCAGATTTCAAAGATACTTATGCGCTGGATTTTCTCGGCTTGAAAGATGAGTTTTCAGAGAATGATTTAAGGCAATCAATCCTGGCAAATCTAAGACAGTTTTTTCTGGAGTTTGGGCGGTTTTTTACTTTTGTCGGGTCGGAATATAAAATAGCGGTTGGCGATGAAGATTACAAGGTGGATTTGCTTTTCTACCATAGGATGCTCAGGTGTCTTGTTGCGGTAGATTTGAAAATCGGAAAATTCAAGCCTGAGTATACCGGTAAAATGCAGTTTTATTTGTCCGCGCTTGATGAGAAAGAAAAGCTTGGCAATGAGAATTCGTCCGTCGGATTGGTGCTTTGCAAATCAAAGGACGAAGAAACTGTGCGTATAGCAATGAGCGGGATGAAATCACAACTGAAGGTTTCAAGTTATAAAACCGGTATTATTGATAGAAAGCTATTGCAGGAAAAATTGCATTCACTGCCTTTGCCAAACTGAAGAAAATAGAATTTTGCTTTTAAGGATTTTGCCATGTATGCCAGGGTTTACAGCGCCGCGGTGAAAGGCATTGATGCCTGCCCGGTGGAAGCGGAAATACACATCATACGCGGACAGCCGTTTATGACGATAGTCGGATTGCCGGATACCGGGGTAAAGGAGAGCAAGGACCGCATCAGGAGCGCGTTCAGCAACGGTAAATATGAGTTTCCGCACGGAACCGTGACAACCATCAATCTTGCGCCGGCTGACATAAAAAAAGAAGGCCCTGTGTATGACCTGCCTATAGCGGTCGGCATTCTTGCCTGTACGGGACAGGTGTCCGAAAAGAATCTCTGCGATTATTCCATTGTCGGGGAGCTGGCGCTTGACAGTTCCGTAAGGCCTGTAAGGGGCGCGTTGAGCATGGCTCTGCGTGCAAAACAGGACGGCTTGAAGGGCCTGATCATTCCGGCGGAAAACGCGCCGGAAGCCGCCGTGGTAAAAGGCCTTGACGTCATTCCCGTGTCCTCTCTTGCTGATGCGGTGGGGTTTCTTAACGGCTTACTGCCTATCAAGCCCTGCGTGGCGGACCTTGAAGGAATATTTAATTCGGAAAATATTTATGAAATGGATTTTTCAGACGTCAAGGGCCAGGAAAATGTGAAAAGGGCGCTTGTCATTTCCGCCAGCGGCGGGCACAACATGCTTATGGTAGGGCCGCCCGGTTCGGGCAAGACAATGCTTGCGAAGGTTTTGCCTACAATCCTGCCGCCGCTCACGCTTACCGAGGCGCTTGAGACAACGCGGATCCATAGCGTGGCAGGGTACATGCCTTCGAAAAAATCGCTTATCGTCACGCGGCCGTATAGGTCTCCGCATCATACGATAAGCAATGTCGGCCTTGTAGGAGGCGGAAGTTATCCGCGGCCGGGTGAAATTTCACTGGCGCATAACGGGGTGCTGTTCCTTGACGAAATGCCCGAATTTGACAGGCGTACGCTGGAGGTGCTCAGACAGCCCATCGAAGAAGGCAAGGTGACCATCGGCAGGGCCATCGCGTCTTTGACGTATCCCGCGAATATAATGCTCGTTGCCGCGATGAACCCCTGCCCCTGCGGTTTTCTGGGTGAACCCAAAAAAATGTGCATCTGCACGCCTAAAATGATACAGCATTATATGTCCCGCATTTCAGGGCCGCTGATGGACAGGATTGATATTCATATACAGGTTCCCGCAGTGCCGTATAAGGACCTTTCGTCAAAAACATACTCGGAAGATTCTAAAACTCTGCGAGAACAGGTCACCCGGGCCCGGTGCATCCAGCAGGAGCGTTTTAAGAACGACGGCATAATGACCAACGCGCGCATGAACGGCAGACAGGTGAAAAAGTACTGCATTTTAGAGCCCGAGGCCGAAGGCTTGATAAGGAATGCAATGGAAAATCTGGGCTTGTCCGTCAGGGCATACGTAAGACTGTTGAAGATAGGCAGAACTATAGCAGACCTGGATGGCAATACGGTAAAGATACGCCCGCAACATATCTCCGAGGCAATACAGTACCGCGGACTTGACAGGGCGGATAAGTCTTTGAGTTTTTGAGTCTCGTGACCCGTTTAAACGGGAAACGGGTCACGGGCCACGGGAAACGGATTATTTTCTTGACATTCCGGCTTTTGCGGGATATAATTATCACAGATGCAAAGATAATTCCTTTTGATCCTTTGAGGAAAGCTGAAATGGAATCTCCGAAAACAATTCTGATAGTTGATGACGATAAAGGCATTGTTGATTTGTTCAAAAATGTCCTTGAACCTGACGGATATGCCATAAAAACCGCCTATAACGGCATTGATGCCCTTGAAATTATTAATACCTCTCATATAGACGTTGTCCTGAGCGACATACACATGCCCGGGCTCAGCGGCGTTGAATTGCTCAAGGCCGTGAAAAGCAGGTATAAAGGCCTTCCTATTATAATGATTTCCGGAATGGCTACAGCAATAACCAGGGATAAAGTCGTTAAAATGGGTTCTCTTATGTTTATGGAAAAACCCGTTTCGTTTGAACTCCTGCGTAAAACCGTAAAAGACGCTATTTCCGGTGAATTGCAGAAACAGATTGCCAAAAGAATTCTCGTCGTGGACGACCACGAACCGACACGGAATATGCTCAACGAGGTGCTTACTTCGGCAAATTACGTTGCCGTTCTCGCAGGTAACGGGCGGGAAGCCCTGGAAAAAATCAAGAATGCGGAAAAGCCTTTTGATTACGCAATGATAGATATACATATGCCGGAAATGAACGGGATTGAATTCATAGGCGCGTGCAAAAACGTATGCCCCGCAACACTGCCTATTATCATGACAGGCGAAGCGGATACGGACGAGATCAAAGAGGCGTATAAGCAGGGCGGCTTTACGCTTATCAAAAAGCCGTTTGACATACCGACACTGCTTTTTTGCGTGGCACAGCTCCAGTACGAAAGCGATTCATTAAAGGAAGAAACGGTAAAAAAAGAGGCGTTCAGAAAACTGCCGTTTTATAAGAAATTGTATATAAATCTCAGGGATAATGTGATTTTCGCGCCGTCCAGTTCAAAGGTAAAAAGATTCATACGCACCGCTGGAATTGTTATCGTATTTGCCGCTATAGGATTAGCGCTCATAGCAACGGCAATCAGTTTTGAAAAGTGGATTAATCAGGGCCACAGCCAGATAGAGTCCGTTATTGATAAAGTCGTCGGCTACCTTGAGCGCGATGAACAAAGGGAATTGCAGAAGATTAAGGAATTTTCCAATTGGCTGGATTTTCATTGAGGCGGCATTTATGGGTTTGCAGAAAAGTAGAGCGGAGTTGCCGGGCAATGTAGAGAGCACATACGATGGGCAGATCTGCGTTATTATCGGCCTTCTGTTAATGGCTGTCGTGACGTACGATTAATACGATACAATACGGAATTACAAGATTACATGCTGGCTCAGAGACCTATAGACTTCGTCATGTCTAATTTCTTGACTCATTTCATTTGAATGCTATAATCGGTTAACAGTTGCTGGCACAGTTTTCGGGACTTCGTGCCTTCGTGGCAATTATTGTTGTTGGTTGCAGTTATACCTTGGCATTTACATTTTTCATTTAACCGTTGTAGGAGGAAGCTATATGTCAAAGGACGCAGTCATTGTCAGTGCCGTAAGGACACCTATAGGGAGATTTCAGGGCACACTTACCCCGCTTGGCGCGACTAAATTAGGCAGTATCGCAGTAAAAGAAGCATTGAAGCGCGCCAATATACCCGCGGACATTGTTGAAGAAGTTATCATGGGCAATGTCGTTACTGCGGGTCTCGGACAGAATCCCGCAAGGCAGGCCGCTATATGGGGCGGTGTGCCAAACAGGATCGGCGCGTTTACCATAAACAAGGTATGCGGTTCCGGCCTGAAAGCCGTTATGCTTGCGGCGCAGTCCATAAAGGCGGGAGATAACGACGTTGTTGTCGCGGGCGGCATGGAAAGCATGTCCAACGTGCCGTATACGGTTCCGACCGCGCGTTCAGGCGCACGCCTCGGCAATGCACAGCTTATAGACACCATGATATGCGATGGATTATGGGACATATATAATGATTATCACATGGGCAATACCGCGGAACTCGTTTCCGTAAAATACAACGTTACCCGCGAAGACCAGGACAGGTTTGCCGAATCCAGCCACAAAAAGGCTTGCATAGCGATAAAGGAAGGCAAGTTCAAATCCGAGATAATCCCCGTTCAGGTTCCCCAGCCCAAAGGCGATCCCGTTCTGTTTGATACCGATGAAGGCCCGCGCGCGGATACCTCGGTTGAAAAACTTGCCAAACTCAAACCCGCATTTAAAAAAGACGGCGGCACCGTTACGGCCGGCAACTCTTCCAGCATCAATGACGGCGCTGCGGCTCTCGTGGTGATGTCCGCGGATAAGGCGAAACAATTGAACCTGAAACCGATTGCAAGAATAACCGGCTACGCCACCGGCGGCATGGCGCCGGAATGGGTTATGATGGCCCCGCTGGAAGCAATAAAAAATCTTGAGAAAAAAACAGGCAGAAAAGTTACGGATTACGACCTCGTGGAATTGAACGAGGCATTCTCGGCGGCAGCGGTCGCTCTTTCAAGGGAAATGAAACTTGATTCCGGCCGCGTTAATGTGTGCGGCGGCGCCGTGGCCCTCGGCCACCCGATAGGATGTTCGGGCGCTAGAATTCTTACGACTCTTTTGTATGCGTTGAAAGACAGAAATTTGAGACACGGAATGGCGGCATTGTGCCTCGGCGGAGGAAATGCCGTTGCGTTAAGCGTTGAGATGGTGTAATTTTTAGCACAATTTTCAATCTAAAGGAGTACCGTGATGTTGATAGAATTGACTGAAGAACAGCGAATGTTGAAAGATACTGCGAGGGATTTTGCCGATAACGAACTTGCCCCCATTGCGGCTAAGCTTGACAGGGAAAAATCCATTCCGAGGGAACTGCTTAAAAAAATGGCGGATATCGGGCTTCTCAGCATTATTATTCCGGAAAAATACGGCGGCGTAGGCCTTGGTAATTTTGAACTCGTGCTCGCGCTTGAGGAGATTAACCGCGTTTGCGCCTCTACCGGCGTAACGGTTTCCGTGCACGCGTCACTCTGTACAAGCCCTATTCTCAGATTCGGCAATGACGAACAGAAACAGCGTTATCTGCCGCGGCTTGCCACAGGTGAGATATTAGGCGCTTACGCACTTACCGAGGCCAATGCCGGCAGTGATGCGGCATCGCTTGAAACAACCGCCCGGAAGGACGGCAACGACTACGTCCTTAACGGCTCCAAGATGTTCATTACAAACGGCGGCATAGCCGAATTGATTATCGTTTTCGCGCGCACCAATCCTGATAAATCGCTCCGCGCAAAAGGCATTACTGCTTTTTTTGTTGAAGCTGGATATAAAGGTTTTAAGGTTGGCAAGAAGGAAGAAAAACTCGGCATAAGCGCTTCCAATACCGTGGAACTTGTATTTGAAGACTGCAGGGTGCCGAAAGAAAATATACTTTTTGAAGAGAATAAGGGGTTTACAGTGGCTATGGATACGCTGGACGGCGGTAGGATCGGCATTGCCACTCAGGCGCTCGGCATCGCCCAGGCATCCCTGGACGCCTCGGTGAAATACGCGAATCAGCGCAAGCAATTTGGCAAGCTGATATCGGAATTCCAGGCGATTCAATGGAAGCTTGCGGATATGGCCACGGATATAGATGCCGCGAGGATGCTCGTGTATCGCGCCGCTATGATGCGCGATAAGAAAGTGCCGCATACGAGAGAGGCCGCTATGGCAAAACTGTTCGCCTCTACAATGGCCAATAAGGCCGCTAAGGAAGCCGTGCAGATCCACGGCGGAGTAGGTTATACGAAAGAATTCCCGGTAGAGCGGTTTTTCAGGGACGCGAAAATAACGGAAATCTATGAAGGCACTTCGGAAGTGCAGAAAATAGTTATATCCCGCGCCGTGTTGGGAAGGAAATAATTTCAGGAAACAGGGTGTGTAGGGGCGCAGTTTCTGCGCTGGTTTTAAGGAGTTAACAATTATGAAGGCATCTGTTTTTTACGGCAAAGAAATCGGCTTGAAGATTGAGGACGTTCCTAAGCCGAAAATCAAGCCTAATGAGATACTCGTCAAAGTCGCGGCGTGCGGCGTCTGCCATACGGATTTACATTATATAGACCATGGCGTGCCGACATTCAAAAAGCCGCCTTTGATCCTCGGCCATGAGGCGTCCGGATGGGTCGCGGAAATCGGCAGTGAAGTTAAAGATTTCAAGTCCGGGGATAAGGTGCTCCTGCCCGCGGTCGTTACCTGTGGCTACTGCGAATATTGCCGCACGGGCCGCGAAAATATCTGCAAAAACATGGTTATGTTCGGCAATACCATTGACGGCGCTTACGCGGAATTCGTTGCCGCGCCGGCAAAGGATGCCTTTCATTTTCCTGATGAAATACCGCTTGAAGAGGGCTCTATTATAGCGGACGCTATTTCCACCCCGTATCACGCGGTAAAAAATCGCGGCAATGTCAGGCCCGGGGATTGGGTAGTCGTTTTCGGATGCGGCGGCGTCGGCGTAAACGCGATTCAACTCGCGGCCGCATCAGGCGCGTCCGTTATCGCGGTGGATGTGATGGATGCAAAATTGGAACTCGCCCGTTCTATGGGCGCTGTAAAGACCGTTAACGCCCAAACCGATCCTGATGTGGGCAAGGCGGTCAGAAAAATCACCGGCGGCGGCGCTGATACAGCCTTTGAAATAATAGGCAATCCAATGACCATTCAGGCCGCCTTTAACTGCCTCAGGGCAGGAGGCAGGCTCGTTGTCGTAGGGTATTCGGAAAAGGACGTTACTCTGAGCGCGAGCAGGATTATGTTCAGGGAAATGGAAGTCATCGGCTCCCTTGGATGTCGTCCGTGCGATTATCCGCGCCTCATTGAAATGGCAAGGACCGGAAAGATAAAAGTAAAAGAACTGGTAACTTCTAAATTTAAGCTTGAAGATATCAATAAGGCATTTGACTTGCTAAGAAATAAAGATCCGAAAACAATAAGGTCCATTGTTATACCGTAACAGGCTTTTAAACAGGTATTTGAATGTGTTTAACGTTTCAAAAAAGATAAAATTCTGGCTGTTGCTTCTGCCTTTGCTCGCGGTCCTGGCCGGAGTGCTGGTATTCCTGAAGGATTACCGTACAGAAACTCGGTCCGTACAGGGCAGTCAGGAGATTCGTGCGCAATACCGCTCCTTTTTAAATCAGTTCGCCATGCTTCTTGAAAGAGAGGTGAAGGAATATTCGGAAATTGCATTTGTCGGCAAAGAACAGCATTTCAAACAGCTTGAAAAAACAAGAAGCGATGCACAGCGGGTATTTGATGAACTATGGAAAAGCGCTAAGGCCGTATCCGGGGAAAACGCCCGGGATAGCATTATTCCGGATACGCTTGCTAAAACAGAAAGAGACTGCAAAAAACTCAATCAGCTTGGCGATAGAATCATAAGCCTCGCAGGCCGCGGGGAAATAAAGCTTGCCGGGGAATTATTTGAAAACGAACTGACACCCCTGGCCAATTATTCAATTCTAATGGATATACGGAATCTTTCCGACCGCGCGGCCCAGGAGGCCGGGAATTCCGCAGAACCTTCAGATGAAAAATACGGATGGCTTGTAAATGGATTGCTGGCTATGATAATACTTCTGCCCGCGGGATGGCTGGTGATTTATCTGTTCTGGGTAAGAAACGCCTGCAGGGCCGTTGATGGAGACGCGTACGCTTCAGGCGAAGAGATATTAAAAACGGCCATGGTCTGCACGGATGTCCGGAAAGAACGCGACACTTTGAAAAACGCGTATAAGAAATCCGAGGAACAATTAAATATCCTGACCGCCGCGATAAAAAGGGAGGACGGCGAACTCAGCGCGGTAAATGAATCCAAAGCGAGAATGGAAAAAGAACTGCAGGGATTGAAAGAAGAATTCAAGAAACTTCAGAGCGAAAAAGCGGAGCTCGTTTCGAAAACCGTTCACAGCGCCGAAAATCCTTTTGAGGCGCTCGCGGATCACATCGTAAGCATAATAAATAAAGTGGGTAATAAGGATGCCGGCGACGAAAACAGGAAACAGCTGGCGGTTACGCAAAATCTTATCAATCGTATTAACGATATCGTGCAAATTTCAGAGATAAATCTGGATAACCTGCAGGTTGATTTTTCGGAAATAGGCGTCGCGGATGTGATTCAAAACAGCATTGAAACAATAAGGTCTTACGCGGAATTAAGGGGCGTCCGCATTTCGGTTGAACCTTACGATAAGAATTTGGCCGTGAGAGCGGATTTCCTGCGCCTGCGCCAGGTTCTGATTACGCTTTTCCTGAACGCGATCAGCGCGAGCCTTTCTAAAGACATTACGGTTGCAATAGATCAAAACAGCGGGATGCTTGAAATCTGCATTATGGACACGCATGGCTGTAAAGACTGTTTAATGATATGCATCGAATTCGTTAAGAAAATTGCGGAGCTTCACGATGGATTTTATGAGGAGGCAAGGGCCGCCGGCAAAAGTGTTTTCTTGAAATTCGCCATACCTTTTTTCAGCGGACATAATCCCAATGTCCCGGTGCCTGTAATGTCGGCGTATTCCAGGCTTAAAGAAAATGCGCGGCATGTACTGCTTTTCTGCCATGAACCGCATACGGCCCAGATGCTTGAGAGGGCGTTGATGGAAACGGGCATGAAGGTTTCAATTGCCACATCTTACACGAAAGTTGTAAAATTTGCGAAGGAACTGATGCCTTCGGCAATAATTCTTGACATGACAAAACCCGGTGAAGGCATATTGCAGGCCTTTATGGACCTGCGGAGCATTGAACCTCTGAAGAATATTCCGGTTTATATTATCGCCCTTTGCAATGACAAGGAAATAATTTTCAATGCAGGAAAAGTTGAATGCCTTGAAAAACCCGTTGATAATAAGCTGCTGCTGACAGCCATAGAACGCTTCCTGGACGGTAAAACGAGCGTGAAAATGGCACTTGTTGACGATAGTGATGAGGCAAGAGAATATGTAAAAAATCATTTTTCCGGCACAAGATATGAAATAACGGAATATGAAACAGGAAAAGAGGCGATGGAAAAAATCCACAGGCATGTTCCGGATGTTGTGTTGTCAAAACTTGTAATGCCCGGAGATGACGCTTTTTGCGTATTGGCAAGCCTTAGGGAAAACCCGAAGACAAAACATGTCCCGGTCATAATCGCTTCAAACAGGAAACTCGGGGATGCCGAGCGCCGGATTCTTAAGCATAAAGCAACAAGCGCCGTTCAGAAAAGCCATTTTGCAGGGCCGGAGTTCATGAAAATGGTAAAAAAAGCCGTTTCGGAGCTGGAAAAGCTGTAGAACAGGTCCGAATGCAGGCGCGGGAAACAATTGGCGGGATTGCTGAAGCATAAATTGCCTGTGAATATGATGAGTGGTGGTTTAATGTTTTTCAATAAAATAAAGTTCTGGTTATTGCTCCTGCCTTTACTTGCCGTTTTGGTATTTCTGATGACGCTTCCGCCCGGTTCCGGGCCGGAAACGCGGTCTTCGCAGGCAAATCCTGAGCCATACGCGGAATACTCCGTCAGTTTGAATAGGTTTGAACTGTTCCTTGAAAGGGAGGTAAAGGAGTATTCGGAAATCGCGTTTCTCGGCAATGAACAGCATTTCAAACACCTTGAAAAATCAAGAGATGATGCGCGAAAAGCGCTTGCGCAACTGCAGTCTGACGCTATGAACGTTTTACAAAAAGGCGGCAGTATTGATAAAGGCATTTTGGACCAGGCGGTGAAGAATTACGAAAAACTCGCCCTGCTTGGCGATAGATTGGCCGGTCTTGCGGCGCGCGGGGAATCCAGACTCGCCGCTGAATTGTTTGAAAATGAAATAATGCCATTGTCCGATTACTCAATTCTTCTGGACATCCAAAGCCTTTCCGCCGGCGGGCCTGCGCCCGGCTATCCGGCTTCTTCCCCGGGTCGGCAAAACGTATGGTTCCTGGCAGGTATAGTGTTTCTGATGGTACTCCTGCCGGCAATATGGCTGGCGGTCTATCTGTGCTGGGTGCGGAATTCCGCGAAAATGCCGGAGAACGCCGTTTTTGATATCCGAAGCGCCCAAACGGTAAGTTCCGAAGCAACACCGCAGGTTGAAGGCGCGGTTCCGGACGAAATCCTTAAGGAACTCGCCATATTGAAAAGTTCCTGTAAGAAATATGAAGAAGAATCCGGCATGCTGAGGGCCGGATGCAAGCGGGCGAATGATGAGCTTGATGTCGTTAAGGAATCACGGGTCAAAACGGAAAGGGAATTGCGGGGCCTGAAAGAAGAAGCGGCTAAACTCCAGAAGGAAAATGCTGAACTTCTTGTCAAAGTAAATAAACGCATTGAAGACCCTCTGGATGCGATAAGCGGATTCGCCGACCATATAATAAGCACTATCAATAACATAGGCACTAAAGATGCCGAAGACGAAATACAAAACCATATAGCAATTACGCAAAATCTCTTGAATCGCATCAATGACATCGTGGCCGTTGCGGAAATAGATATGGATAAATTGCAGGTTGATTTGACGGCAATAGGGGTTGCCGATATAATCCAGAACAGCTTTGAAACCATAAAACCCTACGCACAGCTTCGGGGGATAGATGCCGGCGTGGAGCCGTATGACGCGGATTTGTCCGTAAGAGCGGATTTTCTGCGCGTGCGTCAGGCCATGCTTACACTGCTTTTTAACGCGGTTAACGCGAGCAAGTCTAAAAGGATTATGGTGGCTGTTGCTCAGAACAGCGGTATGCTGGAGGTAATAATTAGAGACGGCGCCGGCTGGCAAGATAGTTCCATTATATGCCTTGGATTCGTAAAAAAAATCGCGGAACTTCATGACGGCGTTTTCGAGGAAAAAAACGCTGACGACACGGGCGGCGTCTTCAAGTTTTCTATCCCGGTCGCAGGCAGGCAATTGCCCGATGCTCCTGTGCCCGTGATTTCCATTCAGCCGAAGTTCGGAGCGAATGCGCCGCATATACTTCTCTTCGGACAGGAACCGCAGGTGGTCAGAATGCTTGAAAAGGCTGTTACTGAGGAAGGCATCAGGGTTTCAACGGTCAATTCATATACGAAAGTCGTTAAAACCGCAAGGGAACTAATGCCGTCCGCCATAATGCTTGACCTGCTCAAACCCGGAGAGGGCATTCTTCAGGCCCTTATGGACCTGAAGGAAATAAAATCCACAAAGGATATCCCCGTCTTTGTCGTGACTATGTGCAACGATAACGAAATCATATTCAATCTCGGTTCGGTTGAATACATAGAGAAACCTGTGCGCAAGGTCGTATTGCAAATGCTGATGGAGCGCATGCTGAATAAAAAAAGCGGGGCCAGGATCGCCGTAATTGACGATACCGATGAAGACAGATTGCTTGTCCGGAAACACCTTGCCGGAACGGGGTTTGAGATTGACGAATACAAAGATGGAAATACGGCAGTCAGGGAAATAGCAAGGAACGTCCCCGACCTTGTCATTATTGACCTCATTATGCCCGGTCACGACGGTTTTTGCGTAATAGCAAACCTGACGGAAAATTCCCGGACTGCGAATATCCCCACTATTATTATTTCCAATAAGGAATTGGAAGATATGGAACACGAAATCCTTAGGCATAAAACAACGGTAATTGTAAAGAGAAACCGCATGCCCGGCGCGGAATTCATTAAAACAGTCAAAAAGACCGTCGCGGTATTGAAACAGTTATGAATGATATTTTTTCAATCCTTCTTATAGATGACGATGAGAATTTCCAACGTTTTATCCGGAATATCATTAGGGATTACGCGGCGGAATTTGACGTCGCCGCCACCGCGTCCGCGGCACGGCAGAAATTTTTACTGAAAAAATACGATGCCTGCATCATCGGCGGCCATCTGCCCGACAGTTCAGGGCTCGCTTTTTCCGTGTGGATGCGCGATAACATGCCTGAAAAGCCGGCCGTTGCGTACGTTACTTCGGGTTACGCGGAAAAAGAAAAACTGGATAATATCAAGAAGGCATTTCCAATTGAATATGTCCTGAAAAAGCCCGTGAGCAGGGACGAATTCACCGGTTTTCTGAACGCGGTTTCCTCCGGCAGGCTGAGGCGCGTAACAGCCGAAAGAAATACGGGTTTTCTTGAAGCTCTGAGAAAAAAATATCAGCAAACCGTGGGTGAAAAAACCGAACGGCTTGGTAAACTGATCCGGGATATTGAGGCGTCTCCTTGCGAGGCAACCCTCGCGGCATTCCAGAAAGACGTCCACAAAATAGCGGGGAGCGCGGGCTCTTACGGGTACGCGCGCGTCAGCGCATTGTGCAGGGAGATGGAATTTGACCTGCAGAAAAAAATCGCAGCCCCGGAGTTGGTTGCTCCCGAATGGCTCATCTCGCTCCAGACATTTTTGAAAAAAATAAAACTCGCCTTTCAGTCCGCGGACGCAGAACCCGCCGGGGAATATCAGTCCGCCGGCCCGGACCAGGTCGGTGAGGCAAATACGCTGGATATTTATGTCGCGGATGATGACGCGGCTCTGCTGGACATCTTTCGGAAAAAATCCCAGGTTTATGGCCTTAAGACGCAGGTTGAAATGGACCCTTTGTCGGCAAAAGAGGCTGTAGCGCAAAACGGATTTGCCCCGAAATTTCTTCTCGTGAGCAAATACTATTCGGGGTACAACGGCATAGACGGTTATGATATAATCAGGGAATTCCGCACGCACCACCGTTTTGCGGCAACCGCCATAGGGATAATTTCATCGGACGGCGAAATGGACAACCGCCTCAGCGCTACCAAGGCGGGCGTGGAACTCTTTTTGAAAAAACCGGTCCGACCGGAATCCTTTGACGAGATAATGAAAAAATTCATTGAGCCGCAAAACAGGAAGAGGTTCCGCGTACTGCTTGTGGACGATGATATTGACGTGTGCGAATACGTTTCAACAATCCTGTACAGGATTGGCGTTGACGTAAAGGCCGTTTTTGAAGGGAAAAACCTGATTGCTGAAATAGAATCGTTCGGCCCGGACCTTTTGATTTTGGATATCGCACTGCCGGATTACGGCGGGCTGGAACTCCTGCAGATGCTGAGGTCGGACCTGCGCTATAAGCACATTCCGGTGGTCATTCTTACGGAGCACGCGGATAATTTTAGGATAAAGATGGCATATTTTATAGGTGCGGAAGATTTTATCGTCAAGCCCATAGTCAGGGAACTGTTCCAGGCGCGCATAGTCAATCAGATGAACCGGAAGACCCTGATGGATGCCGCGCAGAACCGGGATTACCTGACAAGCCTTTATAACCGCAGGGCCTTTTCGGATATTTTCAGGAATTCCGTGGTAGAATGCGAAAAGACCGGCGGCAAGCTGGCGTTTGCGATGATTAACCTGGACGGATACAATGAGATAAACGAACAATACGGCCACAATGCTGGTGACGATGTCTTGATACGGTTCGGCAAATTTCTGTCAAATTCATTGAGGAAGAACGACGTCATCGGCAGGTGGGGCGGCGACGAATTTGTAATTTTGATGCAGGGCACGAACCTGACTTACGCGCAGTTCCTTATGGGGCTTTTGCTGGAGGATTGGCGCAACGAGCCGGTCATGGAAAAGTATCCCGACAAGAGGCTGAGTTTCAGCTGCGGCATGGCGGTGTTTCCCGATAACGGCGGTACGCTTGAAGCGCTTTCGCGGGCCGCGGACAAGGCTTTGCGAGACGCGAAAAAAGAAGGCAAGGCGCGCGTAGTCATATCGCGGCACACGGGAACGAGCAGGATAATACGCAGGCCGGAGATAGCGGTTTTGAGCAGTGATAAGCTGACTGCATTTGTTTTACGCACCGCGTACGAGGCGCGAGGGTTCAGGGTGGTATTTTATGAAAACACAGCCGGCGTTGTTGAAAACGTGAAATCGCGCAATGCGGGCAATATGCCGGTGTTGATGGTCATAGACAGGGAGTTGGGCGCGGAAGACGGCCTGGATATATTGAAAACCCTGCCTGAGGCAGTGAAGGCCAATATGCCGGCGATAGCGGTTTCAAGCCGCACGGCCGAGGCGGAGGTTTTGAGGGGGCTGAAGGCCGGCGCAATGGATTACCTGCCGAAACCCCTTAGCCTGCCGATACTCATGGAAAAATCGCTGAAAATATTATCTAAGATTTAAGATTTCTACTGTGGACGGACATGGGAGAACTTTTGGATTCGCCATGCCCAATGTTTACGATATTTGTATTTATCCCGACAAGTCGTGACAGGAAATTCGCTTTTTATAAACTCAGGACTGCGGCAGGCAGTGACGATTAAATTCTGCCACCCTTTCAGGGTTAACATTTCTCATTTGTGCTAAAGTAATTATATTAATCATTCAAACCCTGAAAGGGTGACATATGATAATTTTGCAACTTCGTAATCCTATACCCTCGTAACCCCTTACTACGGAGAGCATAATATACTTGACATTTGAAGGTAGCCGCAGGCTTTAGCCTGCGCTTAGAATCCAGTATTACAGCGCAACCTAAAGGTTGCGGCTACCTTAGCGCTGGCTATTAATGCCAAGTATATTATGCTCCGAGTGATAACTTCGTAACTTCTTAACCCTTCCTCAGCCATTCTTCAAGCCGTACATATTTTTTCTGCGGAAAGTTTTTGTGCAGGAAGTCATTTTGTTCTTTTGTTAGAATGCTGTCGTGGGTTACTCTTTGCAGGAAATCCCTGAGGCCGGGTTTGCCGAGCATATTCATCGCCATCGCAAGGGCCTTCATGGGAAACAAATATTTGTGCCGTATCTCCACGTCTTTTCCCACGACCTTGCCGACGAGGCGGACTACGTCATTGAGTGAAAACACGTCCGGACCGCCTATAGGCAATACCTGTCCGAATGTCTTTTCGTTATCAACAGACATAAGATACAAATCAGCCACGTCTTCCGGGGCTATAGGCTGGATCCTGTTGTTTCCTTTACCGGGCAATTGGAACTTTCCTGTTTCTTTGATCATGCGCGCGAATATCTCGCTGAAATCCACGAAATATCCCGAGGGCCTGAATACAGTATAATTCAGACCTGAATTGGCAAGTAGCTGTTCCGCCTTCCATTTTGCCCTGAGAATGGAAGACGGCTGGTTTTCGCCGGCGCCTAAGGCGCTTGTGTACAAAATGCGTTTAACTCCGGACTCTTTGCCGGCGGAAAGTATATTTTTGAGCCCGCCGTATTCAACCATTTCATGGGTAAGGTTTTTCCTTGCGCGGGAAAGCCCGATGACGTCTATGACAGTGTCCGCGCCTTTGACGGCGTTATTCACGGCCTGTTTGTCAAGGATACTGCCCTGGACGAATTCCATCAGTCCGCCCATGTCGCCTTTATCGGCGATGTCAAAACCCCTGAATTTTTCGCCGCGTTTCGCAAGGATCCCGGCAATCTCTTTTCCTATATGGCCGTTACAGCCCATTATTAGTATCATGTTTTTCCCTCGTCTTGTTATAATGCGGAAATCGTTGTGATTTTCCATTCCTGTCCCGGCGCGGTTTCAAGCAGAATAGAATATTTTTTATAAGCCTTATCGCCTTTGGGGTTTATCAGGTGCAATTTGACTTTCACTTCAGCTTGCTGGGGATTCGGGGTTTCCGAGGAAAGAATATGGTAATTAAGCAATTCTTCAAGCCCGGGTTGCTGGAAAAACTTTCCTTCCGCGGATTCCGGCACGTAACGATTCCGCAATACCTGATTATTGGATTCCCACGCGCTGAGGAATTCCTTTGTTTTTCCCTCAAAGTGCGTATTGCCTAATATCCTGAGAGGCGGCGCGCCAGCAATAAGTATTATTACGGCGATTATTCCGGATACGGCCAGCGCTCTTGATGCATTAACTGCCAATCTTACACCGGCGGTTTTGGAATAAATTGACCATACAGTCGTAACGGCCCACAATGTTGTCAGAAAAAAGAGGCCGCCCGCGCTGTAAAAAGCGATGTCTTTATTGAAATGGTCAAGCAGGAAACCGCTCATGAATCCGAAAAGGACGGCTCCGGCCGCGAACATGGATTGGTAAAAACCCATGAGCATCCCGCGGTATTTCAATGGCGCCAATTCAGACGCCAGGGCTATTCCCGTAAGATAACAGCACGCGCCGAAAATTCCGTCGACGGCTATTACTATGCCTATGAGAAGGCTGTTCTGTAAAAATCCGATGAGAAAAAAAGAACATGCCAAGCCGGCTAATCCGGTTAGGAGAAGCGGCGTTTTTCCGATGCGGTCGGAAATCATTCCTAACGGAACTTGTGCAAAAGAGAATGCCAGAGAGCAGAGCATAATGAAAAAGCCGGGCATTTTTTCGCCCATTCCGCCGTCAAGCTGTCCCCACGTTATGAAAACTATCTGGAAAATCATAAGCATGCCTCCGGTCAGGAAAGAAGCGGCTAATGTTAGTTGCAGGCGCGGCTCTTCCGCCAGTGTGCCGAGCATATCCCGGATACCGGCGCCTTTGGCAGTTGCTTTCTTTTCATTTTTTTCAGTTTCCCTTGATAAAAGGACTTCCTGCGGGACGTTCTTAAGAAACATCATACCCAGAATAAGAGCAATGAGAAACAATATTGCGCCCGTGAAAAATGGGAGCATGGGGTTCATGGCGTACAGCATTCCGCCAAGGCCGAATGCTATAGCGTTGCCGATTCCCATAAGCATGCCCATATAACCCAGCATGGTTGAACGCGAGCTTATGCGGCTGTAATCCGCGGCTATAACCATGAGGATAGGCCACGTAGCGGCGAAGCATATCCCGTGAAGCACCCTTATTGCGGAAGCGAAGGGAAAGCTTTTTGCCATCCCGAAGACCAGAAGAACCGCGGTTCCGGCCGCAAGGCCAATTAATAATACATTGCGCCGTCCTGTTTTTTCGCTGATTTTTCCCCAGAAAGGGCTGCAAACGAAGAGGAAAACCATTGATAGGGATACCAGAATGCTTTGATAAAGGCCGAGATTCTGGTTTTCAACTCCGCATTGGTTCTTCAGGAACAGCGGCAGGAAAGGGTAAAAAATGACAATACCGATTTGCACCAGGAACATAATCAGCAGTAGAGCAAACAGGTTACTGCGCCTGATATCCGTCTGCAGTTCAATACCGAGGCATTTTGTTTCCATAAGCGCACCTTCTTTAATAAAACAATAATACACTTATCACTCGGAGCATAATATACTTGGCATTCATAGCCAGCGCTAAGGTAGCCGCAACCTTTAGGTTGCGCTGTAATACTGGATTCTAAGCGCAGGCTAAAGCCTGCGGCTACTTCAAATGTCAAGTATATTATGCTCTCCGTAGTAAACACAACTTGGGCAGTCTCTGTAACACGCAATATGTTTGATTCTGAATGCGGGAATATTAACAGAAAATAAGGAAATGTCAAGAATTTATTGACATTTAGAGCCGCAAGATGTATTATGTAGTACAAGGAAAGGATACGTTTATGGGCCTGATAAAATCTCTTGAAGAACTCAAAATTCACGACCATTTCTGCCTTGTTTATAAGAATCAGAAAGAGCAGTTCAGCGTGGTCATTCCATTTATCCGCATCGGGTTGGAGCGGGGCGAAAAGAACGTTTATATCGCGGACGACAATACGGTACAAAGCGTCCTTGATGAAATGCGGCAACAGGGCATTGACGCGGATTCCGCCGTAAAATCCGGCGCGCTTGCGGTCGTGACCAAAAAAGACACCTATCTGAAACAGGGGTATTTTGACCCCGATTGCATGCTCACCCTCTTGACGGAGTTTGTCGAAGCCGCCAAGGCTGAAGGCTATTCCGCGTTGCGGGTGACCGGAGAAATGACCTGGTTCCTGGGAAACGAGCGCGGCGTGGAACGCCTAATGGAATATGAGTCAAAACTGAACTATTTCTTCCGTGACCATGACTGCCTGGCGATTTGCCAATATAACTATAATCGCTTTTCCCCTGAAGTGATTCTTGACATGATTTATACCCATCCTCTGGTAATCCATAACGGAACGATCTGCAAAAATTTTTATTATATACCGCCGGACGAATTTCTGAATGAACGGCAACCCAAACATGAAGTTGACAGATTGCTTGAGAATATTCTGAGTCGTGCCCGCGCAGAAGAGGAACTGTTTCTGCGTTCTTTAAAGCTGAAGGAGAGCAGGGAGTTATTGCGCACTGTATTGAATAATGCGCCGATTACGATATTTGCCATAGATACAAAAGGGGTGTTTACCCTGTCCGAAGGCAAAGGCCTGGAAAAAGTGAACCTGAAACCCGGCGAAAATGTCGGGGTTTCCGCGCTGGAGATTTTCGGGACATTGCCTGTTATTCAGCCGAATGGCGAAACAATTACCGGCCGTGAGGTGATTCTCCGCGTACTTGCCGGCGAAACGCTGACGGGTATAACGCGGCTTGGCAATGTTTACTTTGACAATCAGTTCGTGCCTTATTATGACGCGCGCGGCAAGTTGACAGGGGTGATCGGGATTGCCACAATTATTACTGAGCGCTTGCGGGCGGAGGAGGAATTGATTCAACTTCATCAAGCCGTAAGCACATCGGGTGAAGCCGTATTTATGACCGATTTGGACGGCGTTATAACATATATTAATCCGGAATTCACCCGTCTTTATGGTTTTGAGCCTGAAGAAGTTATCGGTAAAGTTACGCCCCGTATACTTAAAAGCAACGTCATGACAACGGAAGACTATAAGAAATTCTGGGAAACACTTTTGAAAAAGCAGATAGTGAAAGGCGAATTAACCAATAAAACCAAAGACGGCAGGCTGTTAAATATAGAAGGTTCGGCGAATGCGATTATTGACGGCAAAGGCGTTATTATTGGGTTTTTGGCAGTGCAGAGAGATATTACTGAGCGCAGGAAGGCGGAGGATACGCTGAGGAAGAGGGAAAAATTATTGAGCAAGACGCAGGAAATCGCCCAGTTAGGCAGTTGGGAACTTGATATTGTAAATAACCGGCTGTCATGGTCGGATGAAGTTTACCGGATTTTCGGCCTGGAGCCGCAGGAATTTGTTGCCACTTATGAGGCGTTCATTGAACGGGTGCATCCGGACGATCGGGCCGCAGTTAATGCGGCATATTCAGATTCTTTGTCGCAGGGAAGGAATGCTTACGAGATAGAACACAGGGTCATAAAAAAATCAACCGGCGAGGTCCGCACGGTTTACGAGAAATGCGAACACATCCGGGATGAAACAGGTAGGATTATTCGTTCAGTCGGCATGGTACACGACATTACCGAACGCAAGAAACTGGAATCTCAATTTCTGCATGCCCAGAAGATGGAGGCTATAGGCCGGCTGGTTGGCGGCGTGGCGCATGATTTCAACAACGTTCTGACCGTGATTGACGGCTACAGCACTATGATGTTGTACGGTTTTGAACCGGAGAGCCCGTTTCGGGAAAGCGTTATGGCTATAAAGAAGGCTTCTGATTATGCCGCCGGTTTGACGAGACAGCTTCTGGCATTCAGCCGCAAGCAGGTGCTTCGGAGGAAGACCTTGAATATTAATGTATTGGTAACCGATATGGAAAAAATGCTGAACAGAGTCATCGGCGAGGATATTAAGGTCAGCCTGATTTTATCGCCGGAGTTAAAGAATACCAGCATTGACCAGGGGCAGATTGAGCAGGTCATGATGAATTTGGCTGTTAACGCCCGTGATGCCATGCCTAAAGGCGGCGCTTTGACCATCAGCACTGAAAACGTTATCATTGACGAGGAATACTGCCGGATCAATACGGACGCCAAGCCGGGTGATTTTGCACGGCTTTCCATCCAGGATACCGGAATCGGCATGAGCAAGGATACCCAGAAGCATCTTTTTGAGCCCTTTTTTACTACCAAGGGTTTAGGGAAGGGCACCGGGCTGGGGCTTTCCGTGGTTTACGGCATTGTCAAACAGCATGATGGCTGGGTCAACGCGTATTCCGAGTCCGGCAAAGGCACAATCTTTCACATTTATCTGCCGGCATTGAGTTCTGCGGTTATTGAGCTTGATGCCAAAAAAGAACCTTTGCCGCCGGATAAGCTCAGAGGCAACGGCGAGCGGATTCTGATAATAGAAGACGAACCCAAAATTCTTGAATTCCTGAGCTACATCCTTCAAAAAAATAATTACCAAGTCTGGACTGCTGGTACTGCAAAAGAGGCATGTAATATTTTTAAGCAGGAGAGAAACAGGTTTCATGTTATTTTATCAGATGTGGTTTTACCTGACAAATCCGGCACCGAACTGGTTGAGGAATTAGTTGCGCTTAATCCCGGCATCAAGGTCATTTTCCAGAGCGGATATTCGGACGAGCAATCGCAATGGACGGTTATCAGGAAAAAGGGCCATCATTTTCTGCAAAAACCCTATGGCGCTGTTGAATTGCTGACTGTCATGCGGCAGGTGATAGGACAGGGGGCGGTAAAGTAGTTTGCAATTTGTTTGCTGTTTTAAGCGAGGCCGCATGAATACGACGAGTAGTTTGTGAGTGTACCTTGTAATTAGTCCGCGAAATTGAGCGCAGGCGAAAATACGTTTGAAAGTTGAAAGGTGATAGGTGACCGCATTTGTGCAGGAAACAGAAGCGCAACAAGCGTTATCGTTTATTCATGAGATTAGCTCAGGACAGCCATGGCCCTCGCCGATCCACAAGGTATAAATCTTATATTACTTTATAATTTTTTCGGAAATAATCCTTTTTTTCAATATTGCTTTGCCTGAGCCGGTTTTGAAATACCGTTCAAGTTCTAATGCCTTTTGTTTATCGGGTACCGCAATATATGAGCAAAGCGACAGAGGGCGATAACACTTCGTGGATTTAACGTTTCCTTTTGAATGCTGGTCAAATCTTTTGTTAATATCTTCGGTTATTCCTACGTAGATATCTTGATTCGACAGTCTTAGAAAATATACATACCACATACATGATTTTTATAAATCAAAATTCGCCTGACTACGCTAAAGCTTCGTCAGGCCGCCAGCCTGACTGATGTTTATTAGTTTGCCTGACTACGCTGAAGCTTTGTCAGGCAAGCCAGCCGAAGCCTTGGCGTAGGCTGGCGGAGAGGCAGGGATTCGAACCCTGGGTAGAGGAAATCCCCCTACAACGGCTTAGCAAGCCGCCGCAATCGACCACTCTGCCACCTCTCCAAAATTTTTCGCTTTACGAAAAATTTTCAAGCAATGGGATTTTGATATTTCCCATTGCGGTCTACTTTTATCTTTTGACTTTACGTTAATCTTGTTGGATTAATTGGCACATTATACCCTTAAAACCGGTTTCTTGTCAAGATAAATCCTATTTGATAAGTAACCCGTCAGTGAACGGGTAAACACGGACTGCGGACGTTTTTAAACAGGGACTCTACGAGACCTTAAACGGGACACGACGACTATGTTGCAATAAGATGACAAGCGTTAAGGCGTTACACATTAACGGTTCCGTCGTTTTATTGTTAATCCGTCGTTTAACGGGCGTCGTCAGTCTCTTAAAAGTTTCGTCAAGTCCCTGTTAGTTTGTCGTCGTTCACTGACCGGTTACGATAAACAATGTTTTTCACTTGACCGGTAATGGCAGTTAATGTATAATCAGGAAGATAAAATTTTGATAGAGCGAAAATACGTTTGAAAGGTGAAAGGTGAGCAGGCGGCCGCATTTATTTAGAATATTGAAATACTTAAACTATTTTGATTGTGCAACTGTTACCCGTTTGTTTTTAAATGCTCTGCAAATTTTCGCAGAGCGAAAATTTGCGCCTGTAGCTCAATTGGATAGAGTGATGGACTTCGAATCCAGGGGTTGGGCGTTCGAATCGCCCCAGGCGCAATTTCTTTACTCCGTAAAAAATTTGCAGGGCATTTCAGGGACCAAGTTCTTGAGTTACGGGAAACGCGACGAAACGGAACCACAGAGCGCACAGAGACGCACTAATTACGACGAAGGATGTAGAACTGTGTTATCCGGTTCTCGGTTCCCGGGTTTCGTCATTCGTTTCGGATGCCGGATGTCGTCCTTCATTATTCATTTTTCATTCTTCATTTTTCGTTAACGAGCGAAAACGCGCATCTGAATCCGGTATCGTCATTAAAACAGCCGGGCACATAGCCCGTGCGGTAGGAGCTTCTAAGGTAATAATCAAGGTACCACCATGAGCCGCCGCGCAGGGCTCTTCTCTCGCCTTCTTCCGGGCCTTGCGGGTTGCTTTCAGGCGAATGGCTGTAATACGCGGGGTCGTAATAATCATTGCACCATTCCCACACGTTGCCTATCATATCATACAGCCCGAAATTATTCGGTTTTTTCAGGCCTGTTTCAAAATGTCCTTTCGGCCACGAGTGCCCGTACTGGGCGTAATCGTTGCCGCGGTCTTTTTCCCAGATGTAGTCAGGGCCGGCGCCGGCCCTGCAGGCGTATTCCCATTCCGCTTCAGAAGGCAGACGCAGTCCGGTTTTCCGGCAGAATCCGTCGCAATCCGTCCACGATACCTGTTCAACAGGATGGTTATCGCCGGTTTTGAAATAAGAAGGATTGGAGTCCATTATCTTCTGCCAGACGCCCTGAGTGACTTCATATTTAGCGAGGAGGAACGCGTCAATTTTCACCGCATGCACCGGAGATTCGCTTTCTTCGCCGTTTCCTTCCGCGGTTCCCATGAGGAATGTTCCTGAAGGTATTAATATGAAAACCATTCCGGTAGGTTCATGCCGGTACTCTTCAAGGCCATGGTCGTTCAGGCCTGTTGAAATAAAGCCTTCAGGCACGCGCGGCACAGCGGGCGTGAGATTGCCCGTTGAACAGCCCGCGAGAAGGCCGCAAGCAATAAATAGAAGTAATGATTTCATGCGAAGGAGGAAAAATGGAGTATGAAGTACCGTTGGGATTTAATGACTGGATGATTTACTGCTTGATGATTGACGTACGTTCGCGTAATCGTAAAAATCAACAACTCATCCATTCACCAAATCATTAAATCCGCTTAGGGTATTGCCGTTATATGGTCTATACTCAGGAATTTTATCTGGTAATTATTATCCGCTGTAAGTTCCTTCAGGACGGACATCCTGTTCGGATCCGCGAGGTATCCAAGGGCCGTTATCATCAGGAGTTTCATTGATTTATTATCTTCCTTTTCGTACCTTGCAAGCACAAAAGAAACCGTTTCCTTGTCGCCTATACTGCCGAATACGCCGAGGGCTATTGCCTTGACGTAAGCGGGTTTTTCGTCATAATCCTTGTACATTTTTTCAAGGACCATTTTATTTTCACCCAAAAGGGCGAGTGCGAGCGCGCTGTCCCTGTACAGGTCAAACGCAAAGGCGCTGTTTTCAAAGATTTCCTTTAGCGCGGGCACATTGGCCTTATCCCCCATGAGTCCGATGGAAATCGCGGCGAAACAGCGTTTACTTTCCAGTTCGGTTTGTGATTTGGCTATTTCCAGGATATCCGTGGAATACTCTTTTGCGCCGAGCAGGCCCATGGCGAGAATAGCCGCGGTTTTTACGGATTCGCTTGCGCGCTTATCGGCCATTATTTTTTTCAATTCACTTCCGGCCTTTTTGTCGCCGAGAATCCCCAGGGACAATACCGCGAACCCGCGGAAATCCTCATATCTTTTATCCATGGCGTAAGGAAGTATTATTTCGTAACCGTCATCAGTTTTCAGCTGTGCGAGGGCGATTACCGCGAATCCCTTAACCAATTCGTCGTTGCTTTTATCAATCATCGCGGCCAGGGCTTTTTTGGCCTTGGGATTGCCCGTCATTCCGAGAGCTATGGATATGGCCCTGAGCACTTCAATATTTTTTTCCTTTGCAATGGCGTTAATCAGGATATCCGCGGCTTCATCGCCGCCGATTCTGCCGAGGGCCAGTGCGGCGTAAGCCCGTTTGTATGGCAGGTCATCCTTGCTTTTTTTAGGGACCAATATGTTTTTAAGGTAATCGTTAAGAGCCGGGTCCTTGAAAAGCCCGAGCGCAATGGTGCACGCGTACAGAGTGTCGTCCCTTTCTTCCCTGGAATCCAGAACTTTTTTCAGTATTTCCAGCGCCTTGGGGTCGCGCGTAAAACCCAGTGCGTAGGCGGATATGCCCCTGCTTATCGTATGGCCTTTGGAATTCAGCAATATATCGGATAACTGTTGTATGGAGCCGGTATCTTTAATCATACCCAGTCCCAGAGTCGTATAATCACGGACTTCGCGTTCGGAGTCGGCAGTGTTTTTTTTCAGTGCGGCCGCGTAACTTCCGTCGCCTGTCCTTCCTATGGCGATGGCTATGGCTAATCTTATGCTATATGTGGAGTTAGTCAGTTCATTTTCAAAAAACCTTTTAAGGTCAACCAGTTGTTTTGACTGGGCGGTTGTGCCGTCGGGATTGGTTTCAAGGGCATCTTTGGGGAAAGCCTTGTGATAATCCAGGTATTTGTCTTTATTGGTTTCCCACCAGGTTTGCCACTGTATTCTGACGGCTGTAGAGGTGGCGGCGGGTTCATTCGTTGGAGTGTCGGGCGCCGGTGACGGCGTAGGTTCCGGGATGGGCTTGGGATTGCCTGTCGGAAGAGGGAGTGGCGGTCCTTTTGGGCCGGGGGTGGAGATTGGCGGAGCAACTTCCGGGGGCGGCGGCGGGGGAGGCGGTTTTGGTATGGTTATCATGCCTTTCGGACAGCATGCCTGCGCTGTATTATCATAGGTTATGGAAAAAACGCAGATAATGAAAAATACGGCTAAAAAGAAATATTTCATAAATACACTTTCTCCTATAGAGTTATAAAGCAGTAAAAACGCAGTTAAGAAGAACAAAATTAAGATGTAAAATTCTTTAGCATGAAATAGCTTTCCATGAAAATTTTAATTCTTAAATCTACAATCTTAAATTTCTATGATAACCCCTTAATTTCAATATTTACACCATATAACACCGTTATAATACCATTTATGTTCCATAAATGCAAACAAAAAAATTACGTTAATCGTGGTGTCATAATAATTCTTGACAATTCTTCTGTAAAAGTGGTATTATAGTGGTAATTACACGGAGGGTTTTTGTATGAAAATATTTTTGACGTTCTGTTTCATGTTTATGTCCGGCTGGTTTCTGCCGCTCCTGCGCGCCGAATCCATTGAGCTGAAAACCGGCGAAAAACTCGTCGGCGAGCTCATAGAATATTCCGAAGAGAAAATAAAGTTCAAGCAGGGGGAAGTCACCCGTGTCATCGCCTTTAAGGACATGGCGCCTGTTACGGTTTATCAGCTTAAGTCCCAGAGGATAACCGCGTCAGACCCCGCACAGCATATCGCTCTTGCGGGATATTGCATTGATAATTCGCTCTTTGACCAGGCCCGCGTGGAATTGCGCAAGGCTCTTGAGCTTGATCCCAAAACGGAGCCGCAGGTAAAGGCAAAACAGCAGGAACTCGCGGCTAAAAACGCGGAATTTGTATTTAATAAGGCCGTACGCCTGTTGGACGACAAGAAATACGAGGACGCGCTTGATGAATTCCAGCGCCTGCTTGAAAATTACCCCGATAGCCCGTTTTCCGCACAGGCTAAAACCAAGATGCGCGATGCCGCAGTAGCGATACAAAAGGAAAATCAGGAGAAAGCCAAACAGCTGAGGGACCTTGAAGAAAAAAAACAACAGGATCAGCTCGCGAAACTTGAAGAGAATATAAGGCAGAAATTCGGCCAGGCGAACGGCCTCGTTGATGAGGCGGTTGATTTGAATATTGACGCGTTGCAGTTTGAAACCGATACCCAAACCTCCAAGGCCGATAAGGCGTGGCAGGACGCCATAGCCAAGCTTGCAGAAGCGAAGAAAATATATCAGGAACTCATTTTTACGGCAGACAACCCCGAGTACGTTAATATTTTTTCCGGAAAA
>JACRIJ010000075.1 GCA_016220095.1 Planctomycetota bacterium
GCGGGCTTTGCGGTTAAATCGTCGCCGTTAGAACGAACGACGAACGCAATAAGCCGCAGAGGACGTCAAGAGCGCCAAGTGACGCGACGAAAGTACTATAGTTTGTAAACTTCTGCGCAAAATACGCAGAAGTTGAGACGTTAGAAACTAAACCCCTTATCCCCGTAACTCCGTAACCCCGTAACTCTTTAACTCTTTAACTCTTTAACCCCTTAACCCCGCATGGACCGAGACATTGAAAATTTTCTTAATTATTTGCAGGCCGAATGCGGTCTAAGCCCGAATTCCATTTCGGCTTATAGCAACGACATGCGAAAATTTGCCGGTTTCTTGAAAAAAAAAGGCTGTACATCTTTTTCCGGGATTAAGAGAGAATTTTTTGCCGAATACATCGGTTCGGAAAAGAAGCGCGGCATCTCGGGCACATCCCTCGCGCGCAACCTTGTCGGGGTGAAGATGTTTTACAGATTCCTCAATCTGGAGGGAAGTTTCAAGAAAGACATCTCCGCGTACTTTGATTCTCCGCACATCTGGAAAAAACTCCCTGAGATAATCAATTATAAAGAAGTGGATTCGCTGTTAAATGCGCCGGACGCAGAAAACATTCTCGGCATAAGAGACCGTGCGATACTTGAAATAATGTATGCCACGGGAGCGAGGGTTTCGGAAACAGCCGGTCTGAAAATGCAGGACGTGGACTTAGAGCTCAAATACATCAAGTGCATGGGCAAAGGCTCCAAGGAGCGCATCGTTCCAATCAACAGTCGCGCCGCGCAGGCCATACATACATATATTAAGGCAAGGCCGGAATTACTGAAGAACCACACCGACAACGCGACCCTCTTTCTCAGCAGGACCGGCAAACCCATATCGCGTGTCTCCATCTGGATGCTCGTAAAGAAATACGCACTGAAGGCAGGAATAAGGATAAAGCTATATCCCCACATCCTGAGGCATTCCTTTGCGACCCATTTGCTTGAAGGCGGCGCGGACCTGAGATTCGTGCAGGAATTGCTCGGCCATTCAAGCATTTCCACGACGCAGATATACACGCACGTTGACAAAGACCGCCTTAAAACAATACACGGAAAATTCCATCCGCGGGCGTAATACGAAGGAGAAAGAATGAAAAATGAAGGACGGCGAAACCTCTGCCTGCCTTCTTCCTGCTTCCTTCTGCCTTCTTCGTCATTAGAAGGAGGAAGAGAAAACGAACCTGTTTAATCTATTGTTTAGAAAAACGCCGTCAGTCTTTTAAAATCCCTGTTACCAATCGTCGTCGTTGTTTCTTCAGGTCTCGTCAAATCCGCTTTTTGATTTCTGAATTTTCTTGACAATATCCTACAGATTTGTTAGAGTAATGTCAATTTTACTATGGGAGCTACTAAGATAGATTATCAATCTATCATATTTACCTTTTACTTTTTGGAGGTTTGTTATTATGAACAGACGTAACTTGCTTGCAGTTGCACTCGTGCTTTGCATTGTAGCAATTCCCGTGCTCCTGCTCACAGCGGAAGAAGCCAAACACAAATACATTGGTTCTTCCAAGTGCAAGATGTGTCACGCAACAGATGCGAAAGGCAACCAGTACAAAGTTTGGTCGGAATCCAAACACGCCAAAGCCTACGACGCCCTCGCTTCAGAAGAAGCAAAGAAAATCGGCAAAGAAAAAGACATTGCCGATCCCCAGAAGGCCGACGAATGCCTGAAATGCCATCTTACCGAAGCCGGTGTTGACGCCGCTTTGCTCGCGGATGGTTATGAAAAGAACAAAGGCGTAGGCTGTGAATCATGCCACGGACCGGGCAGTGATTATAAAGCGCCTGCCAACATGAAAGACAAGGCAAAAGCCAAAGAAAACGGACTCATTGAACCGGACGAAAAAGTATGCACGAAATGCCATAACGACAAGAGCCCGAATTTCAAGGAATTCAAGTTTGACGAAATGTACAAGAAAATCGCCCACGCAAATCCGGCGAACAAGAAATAGCGAAAATTGGAGATAACGTTAAATAATAAAGGCACTTCAAGGGGGATATTCTAATAAGGGATATCCCCCTGTTTTTAAAAGCACGGGGCGGGAAGAAAACGGAAAACATCATAATTTAAGGACTAATTAAATGTTACTCTTGCTGAAACCGGAAGTAACAGAGAACAGGATGGAAGAAATAAAGAAACTCCTGTCGGTCTCTGACATCTTATGCGAAACCATCAATTCGGAAAAAGGCAAAGCCATCGCCGTAAAGAACGCGGAGCTTTCGCCTAAACAAACGGCCGCAATAAACGCTTTGCCCGAAGTGGCCGGCAAACTCGGCATTGATGTCAGCAAAGACTCATCCGGCATCTCAAGGCGTGAATTCATAAATTACTGTATCGGGCTCGGCATGGCGGCAATAAGCCTGGGCGCGGCCGGCACCGTAACCGCGTACCTCATACCTATAGAACAGGAAATCGGCAATGAAGACACCGTGGAAGTAGCCACTGAAGAAGAAATGAAGCAATTATCATCAAAGAAATTCAAATTCGGAAAAGTGCCTTCAATGCTCGTCAAAATCGGCGAAACCTTCTATGCGTCATCCATCGTATGCACGCACCTCTCATGCTACGTTGAATGGGATGAGAAGAAAAAAGAATTCCACTGCCCGTGCCATAACGCGGCATTTGACATAAGGGGCAACGTGCTTGCGGGCCCGCCGCCAAGCCCCCTGCCCACGTATAATGTAGTAGTAAACAGCGGAAAAATTTTCGCTAAGAAGAAATAATTTTTGGAGTCCTCGGATGGCTACACAACAAAATCAAAGCCTCTTACAACGAATCAAGCAATGGATGAACGACAAGCTTGATGTCAAGACAATCAGCACCTACATATCGCTCAGCGGTTTCCTGTACGGCCCGCTTGACGAAAGGCTGAAAATACGCGACGCCCTGCAAAAGGCCCTGAAGAAACCCGTGCCTTCGCACATCAACCTCTTTTATTGTTTCGGCGGCCTGACATTCTTCTTCTTCCTCATTCAGGTAGTCACCGGCATTCTGCTGTCCATATATTACAGGCCTTCGCCGGAAACCGCCTTCCAGAGCGTAAAGTACATAATGAACGACGTCTATATGGGATGGCTTATCCGAAGCCTCCACAGATGGGGCGCCGAAGGCATGATAGTAATGGTCTTCCTGCACATGGCGAGGGTCTTCTTTACCGGCGCGTACAAGAAACCGAGGGAATTCAACTGGATCATAGGCATCGCCCTCTTATCCCTTACTCTTATGTTCGGATTCACCGGATACCTGCTTCCGTGGGACCAGACGGCCTATTTCGCCACGCGCGTAGGCACGGAAATGCCCAAGTTCACGCCTGTGATCGGCGACCACATACTTAAAATACTAAGGGGCGGAGACGATGTCAGCGGCTCTACCCTCAGCAGGTTCTACAGCCTGCATATACTCGTGCTCCCGTGGATAATATTTTATTTCATGGTATTGCATTTTATGATGATAAGAAAGCAGGGAGTAGCCAAGCCGCTGTAGCAATTAAGAATTAAAATTAATAATTAACAATATTTACGGAACGGCTCCAACAAGGAGAATGGAAAATGTTTGTACTTTTTAAAGAGAATATCAGCGTAAAAGACAGGGATGCTTTCCTGAAAAAGGCGGATGACATCAATGTCATTATCCAGGAAGGCGAGGAGGAGAACTCAAGGGCCTGCATGATCGTCAACGAAATAAACGATACAACACTGCTTGAACTCTCGCAGATGCCTGGCGTGCAGAAAATAGCCCAAAACCTGTCAAAAGAAGAAATACCTTTTTACGGCAGGCCGTTTTTCCCGCACCACCTAATCAAGGAATTCATGGTGGCCATGCTGGTTTTCGCATTGCTTATCTTCCTTGCATGTTTCTACTCCGCGAGTCTGCACCAGCCGGCTGACCCCGACAACCCGCCTCCCGGGCATATAAAACCCGAATGGTACTTCTGCGCGGTGTATCAGACATTAAAATACGTGCCTACCCAGGCTCTGCCCCTGATTGGAGTAAGCCCCGTATTTATTTTTCAGGCCCTCGCAGGACTCATAATACTCGCATGGCCGTTCATTGAACGCACCAAGACACGTAAGACATTCAGATATATCCAGTATATGGGAATTGTGGCGGCAATACTCTTTATAGTATTCACCCTGCTCGGCATCTATACGCCGGTGGAAATACTCGGACTGAAATTTGACTAAGAAGGAACTACCGATGAAAAACAAGATTTTTTTCGCGCTGTCAACAGCGGCTGTAATGCTGTTTATATGTTCAACTCCGGCCTTTGCAAAAAACGGCAACGGAAAGAACATGTGCCTTACCTGCCATTCCGAGCAGAAATCCCAGTATGACAACGCCGACAACGTTCATGCGTCCTACGATATAGCCTGCACGGACTGCCATGGCGGCGACTCCGCGCAGATTGACAAGGACGCGGCTCACGCAAACTTCAAGGGCAAACCGCACGGAAAAGACATAACTGAATTATGCGGCAGTTGCCATTCCAATCCCGAATACATGGCGGCATTCAGGATTCCCACAGACCAACTCGCAAAATACAAAACCAGCCACCACGGAAAAAAATTATACGAAAATGACGACAACAACGTGGCAACATGCCTGTCCTGCCATACCAACAAGAAAGAGCGCCACTTGATACGCAAGGTAAAGGACTCGGCGTCTCCCGTGGCAAGGCAAAACCTGCCTTATACCTGCGCCGAATGCCACTCAAACAAAGAACTTATGCAAAAATACAATCTGCCTTCGGACGTCTTTGACAATTACAAAAAGAGCGTCCACGGCAAAAAGCTCCTTGAAGAACAGGACCGCGCAGTGCCTAATTGCGCCTCCTGCCACGGCAGTCACGGCGCTACCCCTCCGGATACCGCGCACGTATCAGACGTCTGCGGAAATTGCCACTCCAAAACCCGCGAATACTTCCGTGAAAGCCCGCATTACGGCAACCTGAACGAATGCGTTGAATGCCACAGCAACCATTATATCGCCAAACCGTCCAGGGAAATGCTCAAAGGCGAAGGCCGCGGCCATTGCGGCTCCTGCCACTCCAAAGACATGATGCCCAAAGGCCTTGAATTAGCGTCAAAAATATATGACGAATTCACCGGCATTGATGAACAAATAAATACGGCTGAAAAACTTATTCTGCAGGCCGAACTGACGGGTTTCTACATGGAAGACGAAAAAGGGTTTATTGAAGACGCCCGAAGGGAAATGACGCACATAATTCCGCTCATACATACGGCAAGTTATGTAAAAATCGAACCGGTCATGAGGAAAAGCTCTTCTCTCATTGAACAGGCAAAGGCGGACACAAACAAAAAACTTCAAAAGGCCCGCGATAGAAAGGCCATCGGCGCCGTTGTCGCGGTATTTATTGTCTTTTTTGTAGGCATAGTATTTCTTAAATTCAGAGGCATCCTGTCCAAAGGACTTTATTAATAATTTAAAATGTTCAAATTCCTTTTTACAAATTTAAGATCAAGAATCAAATTCGCGTTAATCTTCGGTTTTGCGGCGCTCATACTTGCCGGTATTGCCGGCTTCATGTTCATTGAGTACACCGCGCAACCCTCATTCTGCTCCACCTGCCATATAATGGCCCCTTACGTGGAATCATGGAAGCATTCAAAGCACAACAAAGTGCCTTGCGTGGATTGCCATTATGAACCCGGGCTTATGCAGACTTCTGAAGGCAAATTCAAGGCCTTTTCCCAGGTCGCCAAATACATAACCGGCACCGAAGGCACTAAACCCTGGGCGGAAATCAGCGATAATTCCTGCATGCGCGAAGGCTGCCATTCCAAACGCCTGCTTGAAGGCTCCGTAACCTTCGGAAAATTCAACATACGTTTCAACCATACGCCGCATTTGACTGAACTGCGCCGCAATAAAAGCCTCAAATGCACCTCCTGCCATTCGCAGATAGTTCAGGGGGAACACCTTACAGTGACCCGGACCACCTGCTTCCTGTGCCATTTCAAAGAACCTGAACAGCTTACCGATGAAGAACACGCAAACAACTGCCTTATCTGCCACGGTCCGCCGTCAAAGCCGATCCAGCTCGGCAATTTCACGTTTAACCACAGCGCTTACCTGGATCGCGGCGTGCAATGCCAGACATGCCACTCCGATATCACGCGCGGCACGGGCGAGGTTCCGAAAGACCGCTGTGGCTCCTGCCACGGAAAGGTTGAACACCTTGAAAAATACAACGATACCCCGCTTATCCACAGAAAACACGTTACGGAACATAAAGTGGATTGTACGCAATGCCATATTGAAATCTCTCACAGCCTGACGAAACGCGAAGAACTCATCAATAACCAGGGCGACTGCGTATCCTGCCATATCAACCTGCATAACACCGAAGTGCAGTTGTACACGGGCAAAGGCGCCAAAGACGTGCCAGATACTCCGAGCGCCATGTTCCTCGCGAGGGTATCATGCAATTCCTGCCACATCCCTTATCTTAAGGAATCGCACGAACATCAGGACATGCAGACTCATACGTTCAAGGCTACTGAAATCGGATGCATGAACTGCCATGGTACCGGCTTTGTAAACATGAAAGACAACTGGCAAACCCATATAAAATCGCTTATGGAAAAAATCCAGCCGCTTGTTGACCGCCTTGACACGCAAGCCTCTGAAATAGAAAAAGATGCCGGCGTTGCAGAAGTTTATCACAGGTTGAAACATAACTTCAACCTTATCATCAATGACGGGTCCATCGGAGTCCATAACCTGCCGTATTCCGTGGCTATACTGCAAAAATCACTTGATGACGCCAATATTGTAAGTTCAGCCATTTCAAAAGAACATGAACCGTTAAAAATAGACTTCGGCTCGCAGGTGAAGACAAAATATTCCTGCACATCCATGTGCCACCTCGGAATTGAAAAGGCTTCAGTAAATTATAAAAATTCGGTATTTAACCACACTAAGCATATAACCTCAGGAAGTCTGGATTGCGACGCCTGCCATTCAACAGACGAACACGGTAAAACAAACCTATCCGCCGTATCCTGCCATACCTGCCACGAAAAAGAAAAGGCGACGCTCATTTGCAGGGACTGCCATTCGAGGCAGTATGACATGCGCGCGGGCAGATTTGACGGCATGCCCGAAAAACAGGTTGGCTTTATGCGGGAAAACGACTGCGCGGATTGCCACAGCAATATTTTCATTGAACACACCCCGGAAACAATCAAGGCCGGCTGTTCTAACTGCCACGATACGGATGTGGCAGGCGCCGTGGCCGAGCAACTCAAGGATTATGCCGCGCGCCTTAACGCGGCCAGGCTGTCGCTTAAACAGATAAAAACCGGGCTCCATGCGGCTGATGCGGACAAAAAACGCATCTATGAAGAAGCGGAAAAAATGTATGTATTCGCTTCCACTGCGAACGCCGTACACAACCCGAGTTTTGCTTATGATATAATAAATGAACTTGAAAAGAAATTAGCACTTATAAAATAATAATTTTTCCTGATAAAGGTGCCCATCTGGGAAGCGAGGAAATTAGATGGAGAACCCTTTATATGAAAAAAATATTGCTTTTGCCTTCATGCGCTATGGGCATTATAGGACTATTCCTTGTATGCCAGGGGAGTGTGTTTGCTTCTATAGCCGATGAAGACTGCATAGCGTGCCATAGCGCGCCTGATTTATGCAATAATAAAACACTTAATCTTCAAGCATTCCAGAAATCCGTCCACAAAGAAATCGGCTGTAACGATTGCCATCAGATTGAATCCGACGTTCCGCACCCTGCAAAATTACAGCCTGTAAGATGCGAAACATGCCATGACACTGCCTTCAAGGAATATTCAACTTCCGCCCACGGAGTTAAACACGAACAGGGCGACATGGTGGTTGCGTATTGCAAAGACTGCCACGGAACGCACGACATCCTGCCGAAAAAAGACCCAGCTTCAACGGTCAACCATGTAAACCTGCCGAAAACATGCGCAAAATGCCATGAAGACCAGGCGCTGATTGAAAAATACAACATACCGGTAAAAGGCATCGTTCAGGGATATCAGAAAAGCGTGCACGGCAAAGCGCTTATGGAAAAAGGCCTTATAATATCCGCTGTATGCACGGATTGCCACAGCTACCATAACATACTTCCCCCAGACGACCCGAAATCCACGGTCTATAAAAAGAACATACAGCAGACCTGCGGCTCCGGCAAATGCCACATCAAAATCTCAAGGGATTACGCGGAAAGCGTGCACGGATTCGCGGTAAAAAACGGCAATAAGGACGCTCCCACGTGCAATGACTGCCATGGCGAACACCTGATACGGCAGAAAGAAGACCCTAAATCCCCTGTTTCCACGGCTTCCATAGCGACAGTCACCTGCGCGCAATGCCACAGGTCTGAAAAAATAAATACGAAATACGAAGTTTCTTCCGACAAACTTGAATCATATTATTCCAGCTACCACGGACTGGCTTCAAGAGTAGGCGACCTTACCGTCGCCAACTGCGCGTCCTGCCACGGCATCCATAACATTAAAAAATCCTCCGACAGCTCCTCCACAATCAATCCTGATAATCTTCCTCAAACCTGCGGACAGGAAAACTGCCATCCGGGCGCTACGGCTAATTTCACGAAAGGCACCATACATAAACCGGCGACTAAGGAAGAAGCAAGAATCCTTTTCTGGATACAATGGATCTATGTCCTGCTCATTATAGGCACCATCGGCGGCATGCTGATGCATAACGGACTGGATTACTTCAAAAAACTGTCAACGCACTGGAAGAACCATAATTCAAGGCCGACAGTAGAGAGATTCTCGCTGTCAATGAGGATACAGCATATAGGCTTGCTCTCAACTTTCAGCATACTTGCCATAACGGGCTTCGCCCTTAAGTATCCGTCATCATTCATAGGATACCCGTTCAGATTCATTGAATCAGGCGAGAATATCCGTTCGTTTATACACCGCGCATCCGCCGCGGTCTTTACAGTCATCTGCATCTACCATGTATATTTCCTCCTGCTTACAAAACGCGGCAGAAAAGAACTGGTGGAAATGATGCCGGTATTCAAGGATTTCTTTGATTCCATGAACATGATGTTCTATTACTTCGGCCTGCAGAAAGCAAAACCGCAGTTCTTCAAATACGGCTATGTGGAAAAGGCCGAATATTGGGCCCTTATCTGGGGCTCAGTCGTCATGGTCGTCACGGGATGTTTCCTGTGGTTTGAAAATACAGCAATGCTGTACTTCCCGAAATGGATCGTTGACGTCGCCGAACTCGTGCACCTGTGCGAAGCCATCCTCGCGACGCTCGCCATAATAGTATGGCATCTCTACCATGTCATAATCAATCCTGACGTCTACCCCATCAGCTGGGTATGGCTTTCCGGCAGGATGGACGTTGAAGAACTTAAACACAAACATGGAATGGAATATGATAAACTGAGCTCTTCCGGTGAAATTAAAGAAAGGTCTGATTTATGAAAACACTGAAATATACGGCTTTATTAACAGCATTCGTTCTTGTCTCTGCCGGCCTTGCGCGCGCGCAATCCAACGCCGATTGCCTTGCCTGCCATGCGTCTCCTGAAACGTGCGGGCAGAAAACGGTTTCAAACGACGCATTCCAGGCCAGCGTGCATAAGAAACTCAGTTGCACAGATTGCCACGGCGATATTAAAGAATTGCCTCATCCCGACAAGCTCCAGAAAGTATCCTGCACTGCCTGCCATGAAGACCAATCCAAGGCATTCCAGCAAAGCATCCATTTCCAGAAATTCGCGGAAGGCGACAAGGATGTGCCAGTCTGCCAGAATTGCCACGGCTCGCATGAAATTAAAGGAACCGAGGATTACGAATCAAATACGTTCCGCACCAAATCGGCAGAATTGTGCAAGAAATGCCATACGGATTCAAAACTGATTGAACGCCATCCCGAGATGCCCCATGCCGAAATTTTCAAGGCATATGATAACAGCATACACGGAAAATCAGTGCAAAAAGGCATCTCCTACTCAGCAACCTGCACGGACTGCCACGGCCATCATCTTATACTTCCCCATAAAGACCCGAAATCAACCATCAACCACACGAACATTCCAGCTACGTGCGGCAATTGCCATAAAGGCATCTATGATATATACGCGAAAAGCGTCCACGGCATTGACGCCGCAAGGGGCAACCCCGACGTTCCAGTGTGCACGGACTGCCACGGCGAACATACCATAGCCATCCATAATGACCCGGAAAAAGGAACTACTAAACTCAACACCGTAAAAAAATGCTCGGCCTGCCACGGCAAGAAGGAAATTATTGAAAAATACAACCTCCCGGGCAACAGAGTTGAAACTTTTCTTGATTCCTTTCATGGAACCGGCACTGAATACGGCAATGAATCCGCCGCCACCTGCGCCGATTGCCACGGGTTCCATAACATTCTGCCCTCTTCTCAGCCGCAGTCATCCGTCAACCCGAAAAACCTGCCTGAAACCTGCGGCAAATGCCATAAAAACGCCGGCCAGGGGTTCGCACAGGGAAAAGTTCATCAAGACGCAGGCGGCAAACTCATCGTCAGGAAATTCTATATTTGGTTCACATCCATACTTGCCGCGCTCTTTTTAATACACATAACGATGGATATTGTTAGGAGAAAAAAGAAAACAAATGAAAACAAGACTTAACCTGCTTTTCGCGTCAGTCGCCCTGTCCGCAGTGCTGGCCGCAAACGCCATTGCGCAGGAAGACGACCCTTCGCTTGATATCTCAAAACGCTGTACCATCTGCCATACAAAAGAAGAATTCAAGCAGAAATATACCTCCGACGGAACGCGAAGCGTTTACGTTGACATCGTGAAATTCCGGAAATCGGTGCACGGGAAAAGAGGATGCCAGGAATGCCACGACGATATCTCCCAGATACCGCACGGAAAAGAAGTCGCTAAGGTCAATTGCATAAAGTGCCATAATGTGGCAAATAAAATCGGCGCCCCTGTCACGGAAAAATATGAACAGTACGAAAACAGCGTCCATGGCAGAGCGGCAAGCGCGGGCAACAAAGAAGCGCCTCACTGCAAGGATTGCCACGGTACGCATGAAATACGCAGGCCCGATGACCCGGCTTCGCTTGTGTTTAAAAACAATATTCCGGAAGACTGCGGCAAATGCCATAAGGAAGTCCTAGCCCTGTACAAAAAAAGCATCCATTGGAAGGCGCTTTCTCGGGGCGATTCCAACGCACCTGTCTGCACGGATTGCCACGGAGAACATAACATTCTTAAACCCGTTGAAAACGGCTCAACAGTTTCTTCAACCAATATAGTCCAGACCTGCTCAAGATGCCACGCGGATGAAAGAATCATGAGCAAATACGGGATTCAGTCCGAACAGGTGGACACTTACAAGGAATCTTTCCACGGAATAGCCTCGGAATTCGGCTATATAACCGTGGCAAAATGCAATTCGTGCCACGGATTCCATAACATACTGCCGCCTGACGACCCTGATTCAACGGTCAACGCCAGGAACCTCGCAAAAACCTGCGGCCAGGCCAAATGCCATCCCGGCGCTACGGAAAATTTCACCAAAGGCCGCATGCATGTCTCGGCCAACAAAAAAGAATCCGGAAAGATCTATTGGATAAAAACCGCCTTCACATGGCTGACTATTCTCGTCATGGCAGGGCTTGTCGGCCATATAGTTCTTGACATGTTCAATAAAATTAAGGAAAAAAAGAAAGAAAATGAGCACCACAACAAATCAGCCAAATAATGGCAGCGCCATCGATCAGTACATCGCGGCGAAAATCCTTGACGAAATCAACCGCACCATCCCTGAAACAGAAAACAAGGATGCTATCGTGCAAAAACTCTGCAAGACCGTAAAAGAAGACATAGAGAGCGATATACACTTCCAGATAGAAAACCTCGTGCGAGAGATCCAAAAGGAACGGATTAAGGAGGTCAAACGCCTCGCTAAAGAAAAGGAAAAGGCCGCGGAATATTTCCTCCCGAGATTCAGCCTCATGTTCAGGGCCCAACACGCAATAATGTTCGTTTCCGTAATTCTGCTGGTCATAACGGGCCTGCCGGTAAAATTCCACCAATCCGACATCGCGAGGCTTTTCTTCTCAATAACAGGCGGCATTCAGGTTACCGCCTTCATCCACAGAATAGGCGCCTTCGGCCTCGGCATCGTCTCGGCAATACACCTCTTCTACATCGTGTTCACGAAAGAAGGACGCGGCGATTTCTTCCAATTCATACCAACGCCCAAAGACGTCAGGGACGTCATTATGAACCTGAAATATTTCTTCGGCCTGTCCAAAGCAAAACCGATGTTCGCGAGGTTTTCGTACGTGGAAAAATTTGACTACTGGGCCGTTTACTGGGGCATGGTCATCATGCTCGGCTCCGGCGTATTGCTTACGTTTGAAACCAATGCCATGAACCTCCTGTCCAAGGAACTGATTGATATAGCCAAGGAAATGCACTCCGACGAGGCCCTTCTCGCGACGCTGGCCATTGTAATCTGGCATTTCTATAACGTCCACTTTAACCCCAAGAAATTCCCCATCAACATGAGTTTCTGGACGGGCAAAATACGCCTCGATGAAATGATTGAAGAGCATCCGCTGGAATTAAAGAAATTAATACAGGAAAACAAGATAGATAAGTCTAAAATTGAAAAAATCAGACAGCTTGACAAGGATTTCTTCAAGAATGTCGGGCTTGAATAGGTTTTTTCGCAAAGGAGAATGAATATGTTCCGTTTCTTATCCGAAGTGCTCGCGCTTATGCGGAAATACCGGAAAGGCCTGCTTATTTTCTGCGGGTTGATTGTCGTGGCCGCGATAGGCATGCTTACGCTCAGTTATGAACTTTCAACCCATTCGTGGTTCTGCGGCAAATGCCATTATATGACTCCTTATGTGGACAACTGGAAAACATCCAGCCATAAGGATGTGGAATGCGCAAACTGCCATATGCAGAATTCTTTCAGCGGCATATTGAAAAGCCAGTTCAAAGCCATCGCTTCCACCATACGCTACGCGACCAATACCCATGACAAAATACCCCGCTCTGAAATAGATGACGCAAACTGCCTGAAAGCCGGCTGTCATGAAACACGCCTTCTTGAAGGAAACGTCACTTTCAAAAAGAACATACTCTTTGACCACAAACAACATCTCAACGGCGCAAGGCGCGGCATTAACCTTAAATGCACCTCCTGCCACTCGCAAATAGTCCAGGGCAACCACATGGAAGTAACCGAGTCATCCTGCTTTACCTGCCATTTCAAAAATATGCCTAAAGGCGATGCCATCGCGGGTTGCAACTGCCATTCCGCCCCTAAAGATACGGTCGTGCATGAAGGGTTCACTTTTAAGCACGCGCAATACCTGAAACTCGGCGTCCAATGCAAGGAATGCCATATAAAAATAACAAGCGGCAACGGGAACGTTTCCCCTGAAAGATGCTTCTCCTGCCATAACCAGCAATTCCCTGATAAAATTGACGCCAAAAAAATCCATGATAACCACGTTACTATGCATAAGGTTGAATGTTTCCTCTGCCATGATGAAATTAAGCACGGTGAAATTGAAATGGTCCGCTCCCTTGAAATATCCTGCGACAATTGCCATTCGGGCTCGCATAATATTCAAAAAGACATGTATATGGGCATCGGCGCAAAAGATCTTGAGAATTATCCGTCCATCATGTTCAAGGCCCAGGTCGGATGCGATGGATGCCACAGAAAGTCTGTATCAGCAGGCGTTATGCAGGAATCCATGTCCGTTGCCGAAGGCCAGTCCTGCGTAACCTGCCACGGCAAAGGATATGATACAATGATGGCGGATTGGCATAATATGCTTGCCAATTACACGGAACTTCTGCAATCAATGTATTTGTCAACTCAGGAAAAATACAATGCAATTAAGGGCTCGCTTGAACAGGATAAACTGCAGGCCTTAAAACCGCTCCTTGGCTCGGCTGAATATAATTTGGGCTTCGTAAGGACCGGCCATGGCGAACATAACCTGGTTTACGCGAAAAAAATCATGCTTAAGGTGCAGAAAGACCTGAACGCCGCTAACAAACTGCTCTCGCCTGATTATCAGGAATTTGACGCGTTGAAAATAGCCGATGACGACGCAAAAAACAACTGCACACAGTCATGCCACACCAACATGTCAAAAACCCAGGTGGTGGAATACCAGGGACTGCACCTGACTCATAACGACCATGTGTCAAAACATAACATGGAATGCACCTATTGCCATGCCTCAAACGGCGATAAACACGGACAGGTAAAACTTTCCAGGGAATCCTGCATAAAATGCCACCATACGCAGGAAAGCGTTGAGTGCAAAAAATGCCACGATAACCAGGTCAAAATGTTCAATGGGCAAGGCGGATTTGACGTAAAAGATTCGCCTGATGTGATGTCGGACTTGAACTGCTCCGACTGCCATTCGAAGATGTCTGAAGGACATACAGTGGAAAAAACCAAGGCGTCCTGCGGCGACTGCCATGACCCTAAATACGCGGAATACGTTGACGATTGGCAGAAAAAAACAGTCGTAATAATTGAAGAAACATCAAAATTGCTTAACGAATGCAAGGAACAGTTCCAGAAGGCGTCCGGCCTGCCGGCAGAAAAAACTAATGAGATAATAGCCCTACTGGTAAAAGCCGAGGCAAACCTCCAGCTCGTATTGCATGACCGCAGTGACGGCGCCCATAACCCGAATTACGCCGGGGCACTGCTCTTTGCTGCAGATGAAAAACTGCGCAAGGTAAAGGAATTGTTGAAGTAATTAATGCTGAATCAAAGCGAAACACTCAGTGTAAACTTAGCGAAGGAGTCATAACGAAGAATGCGTTTCCATGCAAGCGTCGCTGCATCGAACTTCAACAAACGGCTTAAAACCTGCGTCCATCTGCTGTTCACTGGACACCGCCCGCTCGTCACGGCCTCATTTTTCGCTCGGATACATTAAGTTTCACCATTGCCGGAATCTTATAGGCGGCAACTACTGCCAGAACAACCCAAAGTATATCAAACCCGGAAAACCAATCGGACGCCGTTTCGAAAAACAGGCCCGGCATTGAAACCTGGCTAAGCCATTCGCCCGCGCCTTTATCCGCCGCCACCTGCTTAATGATATGCTGAAATGCTATGTACTTGCCTATCACTATGCCGAAAACACTCGCGGCGCACGCCATAACCTGCAGAATAAGGCCTCTCTTTTTCCCTGAAGTAAGGACAACGCCGTATCCCGCAAGCGCTCCAATGCCTACTGCCGCGTAACCGACTTCAAGATTAAGGAATATCACTATAAGACCCCATACGATGCCGCCTATAATAGCCGCGCCTAAAGCGCCTCCGAGGGCCTTCACTATGTCAATGCCGCCCGGTATCTGGGCTTCGGCCTCTGAAAGGACTGTCTGTTTGCATTCGGCACAAAAACGTTTGGCATTGATGAACGACATCTCCGCGCGCGGTTTTTCCTGTTCGCAAAGCGAACACTTGAAAGTATCCGTTTTTTCTGCGCCTGCAAGTCCGCTTCCCGTATTTTCCACTGCTTCCTCTCCGTCTTTTCTAAACTCTTCCATACAAATACCTCCAAAAAAAGTTTTACCGCGGCGCCAAACCGCAAAATACGTCAAACCGTTTTTTCTGTGAGTAAAGCACTCCTGATTTCAATTATTAATTCGTAAAACGTCCTTCATGCTATAAAGGCCTTTTTTCGCATTGGCAATAAACCTTGCGGCTCTTACAGCCCCCCTGACAAACGTGTCCCTGCTGTGCGCCCTATGGATTACTTCTATGGTCTCTCCGTCCGCCACGTAAAGCACCCTGTGCTCGCCCACGATGTCACCTCCCCTTACGGCAAATATCCCTATCTCGCCCTTCTGCCTTTCTCCTACCTGGCCCTTGCGGCCGTATAACGCGTTGTCGCTTAAGTTCTTTCCAAGCGCCCCGCATATCTCCTGAGCCAATTTAACCGCAGTGCCGCTCGGCGCGTCTTTTTTATGCTTGTGATGAGCCTCTACTATCTCAATGTCATAATCGTCCCCGAGCGTCGCGGCCAACTTTCCAACCGTATTAAAAAGAGCGTTCATGCCGACGCTCATGTTCGGTGAAACCAAAACCGGTATTTTTGCCGACGCCTTATGAGCCTTCGCCAATACCTCGTCCGTCAGGCCCGTAGTGCCTATGACTATAGGAGTCTTTGTTTTTACGCATTCGTCAATCCTGGCCGCTGTGCCTTCCGGCGACGAAAAATCTATGAGCACATCAAACTTCCTGCCCAGTGAAGCAGTAATAAGAACCTTATTTTCGCTTATGCCCGCAAGCAGGCCGGAATCCTTTTTCTGGAATGGGGAATCCGCACTGTCTATCGCCGCCGCAACCTGCATGTCTTTCTGTTCCGATACTATCGCTGCAAGCCGCCTTCCCATCCTGCCGGCCGCGCCGCTTATGGCAACCTTTAACATGCTGTTTATCTCCTATGCTGAAAAATGTGACAGGATTTTACTTATGCTGTCATCGGGGTTAAATTTAAATTGATAGCTTTTCACCGTTGCAACGGCTGAGATTATATTTGAAAGAAGCTGTTTCGCGTGCACTGAATCATTCGTATAGCAAAGCGCGACCTTCAAAAGGCCTTCTATGCTTTCGGAAACCGTTATCGACATTATTCCCTGCTTTGCGCGGTTCTTGTTTAAAAAAAATATAGCGCCAAGCCCGCAGGTTTTATTCACGGCGCCTTTTCTGAAATTTCCCCAGAAAGGCGTGCTTGAAATATAATATCCGCCTTTATCGGCATGCACGGCAATCAGTTCATCGCCTATAACGTATTTGTTCCCAAGCTTCCTGTACAGCGTAGTCTTGCCGCTCTCAGACTTTCCCGGAAGAAGACAGCCATTACCGCCGATTGATACGCCCGCGGAATGCAAAAGAAATCCTTTTTTCGCAGGCAATAAAAGCGACATCAAAACCCGCAGAAAACCGTCAAATGAAACCAGAGATTCCTGAACAAAAACATCAATCGTCCTCGTGCGCATATCCCCGCCCGCGGAAAAATGCGCGCCGCTGATTATAAATCTTTCCGGCGTATGAAATTCCACGGAAGACCGCTGTAAAGCACTGTTGAAAAAATCCCTGCCCGCGGTATTAATTACGGCCAGCCACCCCCTGCCATTGCCTGCCGATTCAAACAGCCTATAACGTCCGCGCAATCTTTTTACAAAACCCGCCGATTTGGCGGAAAAACGGATACTTATACCAGCTATGGTTAAATTGAAATCACGCACAAGACAATCGCTTTCAAGAAAAAATTAATCGTTTTTCAGCCACGAAGGCACTAAGGCACGAAGAACGGTTATGAACATGTATCGTCTTTCCCTCAGTTCTTAGTGTATTCGTGACCTCGTGGCAAAAAACCGTCGAGCTATAGGTTGCGGTTATACAAAAAAAATTAGTTTATTCGCGTGAAAATTTCGTTATAAGAAAAGAGCTTATCCCGTATCCCGCGGCCAGGCCCAGCACTGCCATTGCCGGAAATAAGGACGCCATGTTTTTCGACACCGCGAAAAGCATAATCGCGCATAACCCCGCAATCATTCCTTTTCCGATGCCTGACATCACTGCTATATCGCCATTGGAATATGAAAATTTCAGGCCGAACATATACCATACTATCATGAGCGTAAACGTTAAAATTGTTACGCTCATCCTCTCCCCCGCGGGCATCACCAGATAGACAATAAAAAACATCAGCCCTGAACCAGCGGAAAGAATAAATACCCATTTCCACGGCAATCTCTGCATCTCCGGAGATTCCATTAACGCGAGCAGAAACGCGTCTGTTGCAAGGATAAACATGGCAAAAACAATCAAACCCGTATTGCCGCTGAAAGGCCTGTCAATGAAGCTTATCCCTATCAGGATTACCATAGCGTAAAGCAGTCCTTCAACAGCCCTGCTTAACACCCATAATTTTAACCTATAAATAGTCCTGAACAGCGCCGCAAAGACAAAAGCGCATGCCAATACAAGGCTCACCAGGCCGGCCAATTCCGCAAACAGAAGCCCGGCCAGTAGTAAAATAAGCATCGTCAGTATAAAAGAATCCGACCTCGCGATGGTATTCTTTGACTGGTTTATGCATGCCTCATATATCTCGGCAAATATCGCATCCGCCGCGTACAGGAACACGGCGCTGAACGCGCACAACAGCATACTGCCGATGCCGGCGCCTGACGCATTGCCTTTCAGCGCGTTAACAAGAAAAAATCCGGTCCACGCCATAGCAAATACGATAAAAAGCATCGGAAATTTTATTATTCTGAGATAAATAAGCATAAATCAAAATTTCTGGTAATGCCTAAACAAAACGAGGCAATTGCATGCACGGCCCTCCAGTGCGCATAGACGAAACCGTGGCCTCAAATCAGTACGGCCGTAAAACGTCCCGATAGCTTACGTACAGGAAAAGCGCGACGACCATCGCGAGGCCGGCGTACTGGGCGATAGCCATGGTCTTATCACTCACGGGTTTGCCTTTGATTTTTTCTATAATAAGAAACATTATAAGGCCGCCGTCCATTATAGGAATCGGAATCATGTTCACGACCGCAAGGTTGACGCATATCAGCATAAGAAACCAGAGAAATCTTCCATACTCCTCCGTCATTATGGTCTTATACGCTATGCGGAAAATGCCTATAGGGCCGGCAAGGTCTTTCGGGGATTCATCGCCCTTAACCAGTTTCCAGAGTATCTGAAACGTCATTAACGACCAGTCAAGCGTATCGGAAATCCCCATGGTAACCGAATCAACAAGGCCGTAATTCATGAAAGTTATGTGGAAAGTCATCGTATCTACTATAGGCTTATAGTCATATTCCTTCTCAACAGGGACAACATTCAACTCAACGCTTTTGTTATCCCTCAAAACAGTCAGCCGCACAGGTGAATTGCTTTCAAAATATTCCGGCATGTTCGCAATCATTTCCACCGGTTCGCCGTTGAAATGCGTAAGAACATCGCCGCCTTTAAGACCTGCCTTGCTGAACGGGCTGTCTTCCGGAGCTTCTGCGGCCACATTGCCGAACTTCAGGGTAAAATCCATCATCCCCTGGTTTTCAGCCGATTCGTATGGTACTGCTTTTAACGTTATCTCCTTGCCGGCCCTGAGGACAGTAAACGCAAGTTCCTTGCCCGGCGATGAACGCACTTTTTTTGAAAGCGCCGGCCAGTTGCGCACCTTTTCGCCGTTTACCGAAAGTACAATATCGTCTTTAACAAACCCAGCCATGCCTGCCGGCCCGCTTTCACTTACCTTATCAAGCTGGGGCAGATATAATTCATCTGTTTTTAATTTATAGAACACCTTATCGCCGCCGCCTTCGGCAGTCCTTCTTTCAAGCTTGAAGGAAATCTCTTTTTCTTCCGCCGAGACGTTTTTCGCGCCGTCAGTGTTTTTCCTCAACACGACAAGCTTTATTTCCTCCTCCGGCTTTTCCATTATCACTGAGCTCAATGTCCTGTTGGTAACAACCCTGCGGCCGTTTACCATAATAATTTCATCGCCCTTGCGCAGACCGGCCTTATAGGAAGGCGAATTTTCATTTATTTCTTCAACTATGCAACCGTAATCCGTGACGGGCAGTATGGACTTTGAACCCTTCGCGACGAGGTCAAAGGTCAATTCCTTCCCGTTCCTCAGGACTTTTACCTTCAGCGTTTCACCGACGGACGCTCTCAAAACGGTCTTCTTGTATTGTTCAAAACTCTTGATTTCCTTATCGTTTATGGCAACTATTTCGTCCCCCATCCTTATGCCCGAATGCCATTCCTGGGTATCCGGAGTCACGTTTCCTACAGTGGTGCCCGGAACTGAAAATCCAACGAGAAACGCCAATATGCCGAGCGGAAACGCAAACAGAAAATTCATCAGCGAACCCGCAAAAAATATCTGGAATCTCTGAAAAACGGATTTGGCCGGCAATTCAAAAGATTCGTACTGCTTATTAGCCTCCACCTGTTCCCCTCCGGCAAGTTTAACATAACCTCCGAGAGGTATGGCGCAGACCTTATATTCGGTCTCGCCCTTCCTGAAACCGAAAAGGCGCGGCCCGAAACCGAGCGAAAACACCTCCACCCTTACGCCGACCTTCTTGGCGAAAAGAAAATGGCCGAGTTCATGCACAAAAATAATGGAACCGATTCCAATTATTATTATAAGGATTCCTAATACAGACATTTCAATATCTCCTTCCTTGCCCAGGCATCAGCATACATAATCTGCCCAAGTTCACCGGTCAGGTCATTGGGCATTTTCGTCTTCTTAAACCCGGACAAAACTTTCTCCACCAGCGTAAAAATACGGTCAAATGTTATTTTTCCCGTTAAAAACAGGTTGACCGCGGCTTCATTGCCGGCATTTAAAACTACACACGCAAGGCCGCCCTGGCGGATGGCGCCATAGGCAAGCCTGATTGACACGAATTTATCGGTATCCGGCTCTTCAAAAGTAAGCGCGGAAACGCCCGCGAAATCCAATTCCCTGCCCAGTCCCTTTACGCGTTCCGGATATGTGAGCGCGTACTGCACGGGCAGTTTCATGTCCGGCATGCTCATCTGTGCCATGACCGAACCATCTATATATTCCACCATGGAATGCACAACGGACTGCGGATGAATCACGACTTTAATCTTTTCCGCGTCAAGCCCGAAAAGATAGTGAGCTTCTATCATTTCAAGGGCCTTGTTCATCAATGTCGCGGAATCCACGGTTATCTTCGGCCCCATGCTCCACGTCGGATGCCTAAGGGCCTGCGCGGGTTTAATCCCAGCGAAATCCCTTTTGGGCGTCTTCAAAAACGGTCCGCCTGAAGCGGTTAATATTATCCTTCGCACCTCACTTCCGTTTCCGGCGTGCAGGCACTGGAAAATAGCGCTGTGCTCACTGTCCACCGGTATTATTTCCGCATTGTGCTCCTGCGCCTTTTTCATCAGCAATCCGCCCGCCATGACTATGGATTCCTTATTTGCCAGGGCGAGCCGCTTTCCGTGCTCTACGGCGCAGATGCTTGCAGGCAGGCCTGCTGAACCGGAAATTGCCGAAAGAACTATGTCCGTCTCTCTTTGCGCGATAACGGATTTTACCGCGTCAGGGCCGCAGACTATTTCAGTGCGGGTACTGCCAATTTGCGCCTTGAGCCTGGCACAACATTCTTCTTCCATAAGACCGGCTACCGCGGGACGGAATTTTTTTATCTGCGCGGAAAGTGCCTTCCAGTTCTTATTCGCAAAAAGCGCGCAGGGAGTAAACCTGCCTTTCAGGTTTCCCATGACTTGCAGAGAATTTACGCCTATGGACCCGGTTGAACCAAGAATAACTACATTTTTCATTTTCTATCCCCGGGCAAAGCGATATGATGAACCTCTGTTTCAAGCGTCTCCCAATCAAGGATAATTACCGATGATTTGCCGTACAGCCAGCCGCAGGTTTCTCCGGGATTAATAATCTTTGTTTTTCCTTCTGTCACGACAGATACCTTATGCGTATGGCCGTGAATTACAATATCAACTTCTTCGTAAAGTTTTTTATCCACTTTGGAGAGGTCGTGTGTAATGAGTATCTTTCTTTTGGGCTCAAAAGGCGTCACAAAGGCGTAAGGCGGTTCAAAAACACTGCTTCCTAAAATATCCCTTAAACCGGCTTTTTCACCGTCATTGTTGCCGAACACCGCCGTAACGGGCACGGAAGCCGCGAGTATCTCTGTGGCGGAAAAAGAAGCCACGATATCCCCCGCGTGCATGAGGTAGCTTATGCCGGCCTGACGGAAAAATTTCACCGCAAGCCGGATAGCCGTAAGATTATCGTGCGAATCCGACATTATGCCTATCTTCATGGTAATTGAATTATATAATAAAGGCCGGATAAGTCAAATAAATTTAGTGATTTTATGTACCGCCTTACAACTACTCGTCAATCCTTCATGCTTCATTTTTCATTATTCATTCTTCGGATGATTATTTCGCCAGTTGTATTGTCGTCGTATAAATCTGCTCCTGCTCTGATGCCGGACCGGATGAATCTCCGCCTGTTTCTTCGGATGTAATATGAAATGTCAAAATGACCTGTATGGCTTCAGGTATGCTTTTCTGGGTATCATCCCAGGTATCAATCCAGTTTTCACCGTCAAAATACTTGAAAGTCAGGGAACGCACCTTATCGTAAAGTTCAAACAGGTATCCGCCTTCAAACGGTTTGTCATCAATAAACGGCTGTTTTCTTTTTATAAGGGTAAAAAGGCCCGGCCAGGACTGGGATTCCGTCAGGTAATAGCCGACCTCCGTAACCGGCGCGTGCACCTTCCTGTCACTGTCCCAGGAATCCTTGCTGGAGACAAAATCCAGCCTGTCAGCCTCCCACGCGCCTATGACGCCGTCCTTGCCCTGAACTGAATGCTTTAACGCGGACGCATTAAGCAGGGATTTGATGTCATCGGACATTATCTTAATCAAGGCAGGTCCGACCTCGGCAGATGCGAAAAGATTATCAATCTGCTCGTTCACGGATAGCGTTGATGTAAGAGTGCCGTAAACAACTGACAGGACTATCGCGAGAATAGCCAGCGTTAGGACAACTTCCAGTAATGTGAACCCTTTATTGTTCATAAACGTAGTAACGAGTAGTGAACAACGAGCAGCGAGCATTAAGCAGTGAGGAAATTGGGAATTTCTTCAAATAGCTTAGTATTATAAAAAATTAATTCGGCGATTCGGGCGATTCCGGCGGGCTTGGAACAGGCGGTGATGTGGGGCCTTGCGGACCAGGCGGCGGACCTTGCGGGGCTGAGCCGGGGCCTGATTTGGGGCCTTCCGCAGGCGGCGGGGTCTCTTCGCCCTCTTTGCCATGCCATTCGTCCTCTTCCTGAAGCTTGGTTGCCCAAACTACTATGCCTTGATAATCGGTTTCTTTTGCGTTTGCCGGCATGACTGTAAGCTGTAACTTAAAAATGCGCCGCGGTTCGGTTTTTTCCGCGTCCGCTTCGGAATCGGCCGGGTCGGAAACCACGACGTCTTCCAAAGTCACCGGATCCAACCTCCATTCATACCCGGGAAAATCCGCAAAATCACCGCCGTCCGAAAACCCCTCTTCAATCTTGCTGTCAGTCAGGATTTCACCCATCTTGCGCTCCACAAGGGCAACGCACAACTTGGTCTGAACGGCCAATCCGGCCTCCTGTATGCTCACCTGCTGAACCGTCATTACGCTGGAAAAAGCTATTGCAATAATCAGTATCGCGAGCATTACCTCAAGCAATGTAAAACCTGAATTTGAATTTACCGCAGTATTCATGATAACTTAAAAATCTCAATCGTCCTGGTATTCCGTTTCATCCTTGGAAACAGATACAACAGTAAGATATTTATCGGAAAATTTAATAAAACCCGTTAACGGCGAAACCGCAACGGAATAATACCGGACGTCTTCGTCTTCTTTCATCATAAGATGCACAACGTGCTGGTCCACGGTGCCGAACGGGGTGCATTCCATGCTCACTATCCCGGATTCAAAGGTCTCCTTCGTGCCCGTTATTACATCCTGCAGGCGTATGCCTTCGGGAATGGAACTTGCGAACAGGATGACATTTTTTTTCTGGTCCATGAGTTCAATATCCAAATCCTCTTTCAACTTGTCCGTTGGAACCTCCGGGCAAAGAAGCCAGAATTTCTGGTTTGATATGTCGTATTGGATGTAAATGGTTATGCCCTGCGTAGCGGCCGTGGATTTCGCCAATTTGATTAAATTCGCGATTTCGCGGGCCGTGGCGCGAAACCTGAAATACGGCAGGGTGCCGTCAAGTTTGACCATGGCAACGCCCATCATTACGCCGATTATCATAATGACGAACATCATTTCTATGAGCGTAAAACCTTTTTTGGTATTCATGTGTATTAAATTGATCGTCGTTAAGGGCGAATACATGGATTCTCCCCTGCTCCGGAACCACTTATCACTCGGAGCATAATATACTTGGCATTCATAGCCAGCGCTAAGGTAGCCGCAACCTTTAGGTTGCGCTGCAATACTGGATTCTAAGCGCAGGCTAAAGCCTGCGGCTACCTTCAAATGTCAAGTATATTATGCTCTCCGTAGTAACTCCTCAACGCCTTAACTCTTTATCTCCGTCATTTCGTGTACTTGATATCCTCGTTCTCGCCATCCCCGCCTTCTTTGCCCTCAGCGGCATAACTGACAACGGAATAACCGTTTTGTTCAATCTTATAAACGAATTTATTGCCCCAGCCGTCAAGAAGCGCGTCGGCATCAATGTATCCGTCCGCAGGCCAATCCGCACTGCCTGCCGGTTTATTTGCAAGTTCTTCAAGTGAATTCGGGTAATGATTCTGCTGGAGCTTGAATAGAGCTATGACAGTTTTTATATTGGAAATGGAAGCCGTTGTAACTTTTCTTCTCGCAATATTCGGCTGGTCCGTCACATTTATTACAACCACGGTTGCAAGTATGCCTAATATTACTACGACAACCATAATTTCTACAAGTGTGAATCCTGATTTCTTCATTTATTGTTCTCCGCCGAATCTTTATTAGAAATATCCTTATTAATATCATCGCCGCCCTCTTTGCCGTCCGCGCCGTAGCTGATGATGGTATAACTGTTTGCGTCTATTTTATAGATGAACTTATTGCTCCAGCCATCCAGAGGCACGCCGCTTTTCATATAACCGCCGCCCCACGTCTTGGCATCGGACGGTTTATTTACAAGTTCGTCAAGGGAATTCGGATAGCGTCCCTGCTGTATCCTGAAAAGGTCTATCTGGGTGGAAATATTCGCGATGCTCGCCTTGGTTGCCTGCATCCTTGCTTCATCGGCATGGCCGGTAAACGACCCCACCACTATGCCGGCAAGTATTCCGATAATAACCACTACCACCATGATTTCTACAAGCGTAAAACCCGATTTGGACATATAAATGCCTCCTGTTATGATGTATTTAAAAACCGTAGAGACGCAAAAATTGCGTCTCTACATTATTTCCAATTCTATCATGTAAAACGGACAGAACCGTGAATTATTTTAGCTATTTTCCAAGGTGCACGTCGTCGGCCGTGCCCTCCTTCGCGTCCGGTCCGGCGGAAAACACGCTGAATTTATCACCTTCAACCTTATAAATCAAAGGCGTTTTCCAGGTATCATAGACCGGATCTTCATAAAGCGCCTTGCCTGAAGACGTTTTGTATTTTACGAGTTCATCAAGGGATGCCGGCAATTTGGAATTCTGCGCGCGATACATCTCAACGGCCTCGGTAATTAACTTAATCCTTGCGTTCAGGCGCAGTCCGTTCTGGACTGCCAATTCCTTTTTCGCCTGCATGTGAAGTATAAACGCGCATACGGCTACAACTAAAGCTACTGCCGCGATTGCAACTCCGATTTTTGTCGCCTTACTGCAGCCTCCCGCGCATGCCGGCGTATTCTGTACGTTCTGTTCCATTAAAATATCCTCCTTAAAAACATTAAAGTTTATCAGATTATTTTCGCATTATTTGCCGGGCGTTTCCCCTCCGCCTCCCGGGCCCGAATCCGGCGGCCCGATTTTTTCCGTAGGCGATTCGTCTGTTTTCGCGGTTTTCTTCGGGAAAACGAGCGGCTTTTTCTTCATATACATCTGCATCTTTTCCTTATATTCACGGTCATCTTTCTTGTACTTCCACGCGACAAACATTATAGCCAGTACGACAAATATCGCTATAATAATAAGCATAAGCGATATCTCCTTGCGGCCCGTGTCAACGAAGGGCTGTACCTTGCGGATGGACTTCACCATGACAAAAGGTATGACTCTTTTATTCCCGTATTCGGCTTCGTATTTAACGAGGTAAACGAAAATACCGTCAAATTCAATCTCTGTCTCTTTCAGGGACGGGAATTGCGGCAACGGCGTCAATGAACAGAAGTAAAATCCCGTACGCTTGAAATCCGTAACAAAGCCTTCCCACGTATCTTCCATGCCGTACTTATTCTTATCCAGGCGCCTTGGGGAATATGTTATCACGGTACCCCTGCCGTGGACATATTCGCCGCGGAAATCCGCGCCGTTTTCCACGCACGCGCTATAACTGATTTCCTGGTTCTTAAAATTCGGCTTGACTCTCTTAGCGATCTCTTCTTCCTTGCTTTCATACAGGTATTTTACGAAATACCAGAAAACATCGTCTTTTTTGACGTCAACCTTTTCTATCATAAGCGGAACGTTATTAAGAATGCCGTCAAATACGACCGGCTCCTTATGTTCAGGAACGTAAACCGGCGGCCTTGGCGTGTCAGTCCCTGCCGGCTGTTCTGCCGGATTTTCCGCACCCTCAGCCGGCTGTAAAACCGGGACGGGTTTTGTGGGTTCAGGTTCATTGTTTTCGCCTTCGCCGGCGCCCGCTTCGCCGCTTTCTGCAGGCGTTGCCTGCAATACGTTTCCATTCTCATCAAGGGTAATCATCATCTTGGTGCCTATCAGGCCTTCATCGCCGCCGGTTTGCGCGGGTTCTTTAAGGTATGAAAATGTCTCGTCGCGCTCCTGCGCAGGATTGGCCTTTGTTTCCGGAATGGCCGACATGACCGGAAGGAAACGCACGACCGCATACCCTATTATGAACAGGCCGAATATAAACCACATGAACGCCCTTAACATCTTTATAGGCGACTGCAATTTTTTCTGCTGTTCAGTCATCTTTTGTAATATCATAATCTATTCCTTTATTAGACCAACAACTCTTCTTCTATGTATTTAAACTCATATACTCCCGAAAAGTTCATAAATATTATAACATTTTACGCGGCAAAGTCAAATTATTAAAAGTTTGAAAAGTTTGATTTAAATACCTGAATATTGCATAATACCTTCATACGTTCAATAAAACAACAACTATTACTGCCACGAAAACACGAAGTCGCGAAGAACGAACGATTCCAGCAAGCGGAGTGAAACTATGTTTATTATCGTATTAGGGGCCGCAGGACAACTCGGCACCGAAATAGTCAAATGCCTTAAAAACACAAAAGACATCGTCCGTGACTTTGAACATGAGGACTTGGACGTAACCGACCCGGATGCGGCCGGTAAAACGCTGTCAACCCTCAAACCGGACTGCGTTATCAATTGCACCGCATACAACCGCGTTGACGACGCCTCGGCCAATAACGAAACAGCGACGAAAATCAATTTCACTGCCGTGGAAAACCTTGCTAAAATCTGCAGTAATATCAATTCGATCTTTGTGCATTTCAGCACGGATTACGTTTTTAACGGGAAAAAAGGCGAACCTTACGCAGAAACGGACATTCCCGCGCCTGTAAACAGCTATGGCATATCCAAACTCCTCGGCGAAAACAGCGTGGCAAAGAACATTTTCAGCCACTATGTCATCCGCACCAGCGGCGTTTACGGCAGAGGCGGAAGCCGACAAAAAGGCGGGAATTTCATAGAAGCCATTATAAGGAAATCCAAAGTACAGCCTGAACTCAAGGTAGTCAACGACCAGACCGTCTGCCCTACTTACGCGAAAGACCTCGCTGAAACCGCATGCAAACTCATCAGAACGGACCGGTTCGGGTTGTATCATATCACCAATTCCGGCGCCTGCACGTGGTATGAATTCGCCTGCGCCATTGTTGACATCGCCAGGCTGAATTGCAAAGTCACCCCTATAACTTCAGCAGAATATCCCCAGATAGCGCTCAGGCCGAAATATTCGGTACTGGCAAACAACAACCTTGCCAAGGCCGGCATAGCGCCGATGAGGCATTGGAAAGAAGCATTGGCGGAATATCTACAAGTAGCGAGTAGCGAGTAGCGAGTACCGAGGAACGGGACGACGAAGCGAACGCCTTTTCACAACGGATTTATCAGATTAAAAGGATACCGTTAAAGACTGTAAACCGACAACCATTCCTAAATCCAGCACCCCACATCCCATATCGCATATCATGAATTATTGTACCCTCCGAAGTACGGCACTTAGCCCCGACAGGGGCGACAGCGTACAGGCAGGCCTGCCTGCGCTCGCGTTTTCTCCCCTCCCGCGGAGGGGCGAGGGGGTGGGTTACAAGGCTGAATTCTCGTAGACTGATCTAAGTAGAAAACGACTTTGTGAGAGTAATTTGTATGCCGCTGTAATCGCCATCTATCAAACTACAAAGTACAAACGCCAAAGTACAAATTTCAAAGCAAACGTTCAATCATTCACGCCGCCGGATTCCGTAGCGCCTTACCTTTTCATTTACACGAGATTACATAAGAATAACCGAAAAGTGAATTGCGAAGCCCTCCGTAGCTTTAGCGCCGGAGGGCCGTGTCCTCCGAAGTCAATGGCACAGGAGGAATTGCCTACCCCCTTAACGACTTTCCAAAACTAAATTTTCAGGGGCTGACCCTACTGCCGTTACAGAGGTTGACAGCGATAATACCCAATCTTAATCATTCACTTGCGTATATCCGGAAAAATCTTCTAATGCATTTAATCAAACGTATCGTTGCGGACATCCTGCCTGATCGCCCGAATCGTGTTGAACCCAGAGCCAGAAAACGACGCCCAAAGTCCTATAAGCTTCTCACCCTGCCACGTCACGAAGCGCGTAGGAGGCTCGTCGGATGA
>JACRIJ010000077.1 GCA_016220095.1 Planctomycetota bacterium
ATGATATAATGAATTATATCATAAATTACCTGAAAAGTCAAGAAAAATCGAATGCGAATTTGCTAAAAATCGTCCTTTTACTTTATCCCTATAAATATGAGCGTGTTACACCTGTTTTGCTGGCAAGTTTCGGAGCTCCTGCAGTCAAATTATTCGTACTTTGCATTTTGCCTGTGTGATTGATGCCAATTCTTCCGCGTAACATTCCATAATGTCGGATGCAAAAGGTTTTGGGGCGATTTTATAATCTTCCAGCCCTTTCGCCGGCACCGGCGCTTTGCGGGCGTCTATGTTAATCCCGAAATGTATTTTGCAGGAAACCACGGACGGAGCGGCTATTGATATTGAAACCTTGTATTTCCCGTCATAGATATCGTCGCCTTTGCGCGTGAAAACCGTGCCGGTAAGTTCCTGAAGGGCGTCTTTTGCTATCTGCGTAAAAATTCTCTGCCGGCAGATTCCCAATTCAAGCGGGCATCCGAAATGCTCAATAATAAAATGCAGCATCATCCGGCTGTAAATGCGGCTGTTTTCCAGCACGTCCTGGAGGTCCGCCATGTTTTTGAACGGGATGTCGCACGGGCCCGTGAAAGCCACTATGCTGTCCCCGGCGAGTTTGAATTTTCTCAATGCCCAGTGCGGCGCAATCTGAGCGCCGTCATATTTGATTTTTTTCTGGTAAAATAGTATTTGCATAATTATAATGATTCTAAGATTAGAAGATTAGAAGATTCCAAGATTACGATTAAAGATTCTAAGATTACGATTAGAGGTTAGAGGTTAGAGGTTAGAAGATTACGACGAACTGCCTTGAGCGATTTCATTCGTGTCCATTCGCGGCAAAAAACGCATAAGTTTAAGTTCTTACCTGAACAATAACAGTATAACATTTTGAAATGATAAAGTCAAATGAGTAACGTAGAAATTAAGTATGCGCCGTTTTGGGCCGCTCTTGAGGACGCGATAGCCGATGATGTCCTTTCGGCGAAAGACGGAAATCCTCTGGAGCCTGTAGCAATAGTAGCCCCTTCCAGCGAAGTGCTTTGTCATTTAAAATCAATTCTTGCCTCGCGCCGGCCCGAAGGATTGCTTAACATAAATTTTTACAGCTTTTTCGAGCTTGCCGCGAAAATCCTCCGCGATAAAAGCAATTCACATTCATTTGATGAGCCTTTATTTTATGAATTCATTCTGTCCGATCTCTTAAGGTCAAAATTCAGCCATAGCAGGTTTTTCGGAGATATCTTGAATTATCAGGGCGTTTCATCGGCGCTCTTCGCCGTCATAAACGATCTGCGCGACGCTGATATATCCCCGGAAATATTGACTGACGCCCTAAAATCAAATGTCTTTTCAGGCGAGGACGTGCAGAAAATACGCGAGGTTTTTAAGATTTACACGCTTTTTAAGGAACGTACCGCGGAATTAAATCAAAAAAATATGACTGACCGCATTATTGAAGCAACGGAACTTACGCCGGATTCGCAATTCCTTAAAAAGTTTGCGAAAATGTTTTATTACGGATTTTATGACCTGACCGGCGTACAGCTGGATTTTCTTGACGCGGTCTGTTCCATGCCGAATGACGTCAAAATATGCATCTATTTCCCGTTTGACAAGCCTGAGCGCCGGCAAACACATCCGGCGTTTAAATTCGCCGAGCCGGTATTCAATCATTTCTGCCTCCGGCGCCACCACCCTGAAGAGACGCGGCTGAACCCGGAATTCAAATCAATCGCGCTCGGCAATGCGGCTGAATACCTGTTCAACCATAATCTGCGTCCCCATCCCATCGCGAAAGGCAGGAAATTTGAAATTCTTAATACGTCCGGTACAAAAGATGAATTATGGATTACCGCAAAAAAAATACTTGAACTTGCAGCAGGCGGCACGGAATTCGGACGCATCTTGGTTCTTTCGCGAACGCTTGACGAATACGCTCCCTTGCTTAAGGAGGCTTTTGACAAGCATTGCATCCCGTTTTATACTACGGCGGAAAAACATGTTTCAGGCCATCCGATTGTCAAAACGTTCTTGAATTTACTGACATTGCCTGAAAGCGATTACGGCAGGCAGGAAGTAATGGAACTTTTCATGTCGCCGTATTTCAAGCCATTTGATAAAAGCGATCAAACCCTTGATATTTACGCCCTTGATGAACTTACGCGCGCACTCGGTATCGTCAGAACCAGGGCGGAATGGAATCTCAGGCTTGATTCATGGATTAACAGCGAAACCCTTCAACTTAAGCTGAAAATGGATTCACCTGTTCTTTCAGCCCTGTCGGGGAAACATGCGGGAAATCTGATGAAAAACGTCAATGGATTGATTGATGCGTGCGAAGAAATGCACGGGCTTTCCGCAATCAGGAATTTATGCGTTTCAGGAAGAGCCTTATTGAGAAGATATATTGCGGCCTGCGAAAATGATACTGAGGCAGTTGAGGCTTTACATTGGATGGAGGCTTCTTTTGGCAGGCTTGAAAATTTCAGTTGTGTGAAAGAGTCATGGGACGGGGTTAACGGTTTTCTGGAATTATACAAGGCGTCTATTTCACGCGTCAAACTGCCGGTTACGCCCGAACGTATTGACGGCGTAAAGGTCATGGATATAATGTCAGCGAGGGGAATTACGGCCGATTATGTTTTCATATTGGGAATGAATGAAAAGGTTTTTCCGCGCGTGGTGCGGCAGGAACCTTTTCTGAGCGATTCATTCAGGCATAAATTCCATAACAGCGTTAGAAGAAAAATCAATGAACTCGGCTATAAGCTTGATGAGAAAATGCGCGGTTATGAAGAGGAAAAACTGCTTTTCTATATGGCGTGCTGTTCGGCAAAGGACGGATTGTTTCTGTCGTATCAGCGGTCGGATGAAAGCGGCAAAAAGCTCATTGAATCGGCATTTCTCCGGGAAATCCGCAGTGCCGTTTACGGCAGGACAAATAAGGCCGGAGTTGTTTCCGTTAAAAGGCGCCTTTCGGATAAGATAAACGACATAGGAAATATCAATGACCTTACGCCGGATGAAATCGTCATAAAATTACACATGGAAAAGAGGCGGGTGCCTGAATTGGCGGAATTCTGCGGGATAGATGCGGACTTTTACAAGGCCGGGGTTGAAGCCATTCTGCATACGGATAACATATCCGCCGGAGGCAGGCACGCCCCTGTATTGAACGACTATGACTGCGTCAATTTGAATATGGGTTCATGGTGGCAAAAAAGGCTTAAAGACGGAGTTGCGCCCACTTTCATAGAGACGTTCGCGAAATGCCCGTATATCTTTTACTGCGCGAACGTGCTCGGCCTTGAGGAAAAGGAAAATCCCGAAGACGTTGAGTCGCTTGACAATCGCAATATCGGCATAGTCTGCCATGAGATACTTAAAAAATATTACGCAGAAAACGCGGTTCGTGACGTTGCCGCAATTGCTTTGGAGGCGTTTGACGCCGTTGAAAAAACGATGCCTACGGGATATCCGCTGTGGTGGGCGTCCAAAAAAGAGATTATAATTGAAAAACTGAGGAATTTTATCGGATGGGACCGCGAAGAACAGGCAAAATCGGGATTCAAACCGGAGATTTTCGAAAAAAGAGGCGAGGCTGAAATCACGCTTGGAAGCATTCGTGTAAAATTGAAAGGTTACATTGACCGCATTGACTTGAAAGCGTCCGGCACAGCGACGGAATACAGGGTCATAGACTATAAATCCAGGGATAAAAGGATTAAAGGCATCAAAACGGACGAATTGCAATTGTACGCGATTCAATTGCCGGTTTACATATTCCTTGCAGGAGAGGTTTTACGGGATAAATTCTCCGCGTTGAAGGATATTGTCCCTGTTTCAGCGGCGTATTATTTCATTTTTGCGGATAAACCAATAGAAAGGCGCATCAAAACGGACGGCGATGCGTTTGAAAAGCGCAAGCCGGAATTCGCGGACAAATTCGGCGCGATGTCCGGTTATGTTGAAAACGGACTGCTTTTTATAAATCCCGAAAGCGAACTTTGCAGAACCTGCGCTTATAAAAAAATCTGCAGGCGCGAGAATTATCAAAGCAGACAGCGCGCACTCGGGGACAGCCGAACAAAGAAATATTTTGAAGAAATATATGACTGAAAAACTGATAGACCATGAAATCAGGGAAGAGGTAGTAAGCGGACTTGACTGCAATTACAACGTAGTTGCCGGCGCCGGGACCGGGAAGACTACCCTGCTCGTTGACAGGATACTGCACTATATTCTGCGCTCAAAGGGCCTTTCCGTAAGGGAGATCGTGGCGCTGACGTTCACAGAAAAGGCCGCTAATGAAATGAAGATGCGCCTGATATCCGAATTGGAAAAGCTCCAGAATGGCGAATCCGATGGCGTATTCAGGAAATCTTACGGCTTGAAAGCGGATGATATTGAACAAATATCGTCTACAGCCCTTCAGGATATCCATAAGGCGCAGATATGCACGATCCACAGTTTTTGCGCGAACATACTCAGGCTTTATCCGTTGGAAGCCGGGCTTCCGCCTGATTTCGCGGTTGATGAAGGCAATAATTTTGACGACTTGTTCGCGAAAAAATGGCCTTTATGGCTGCAATCGGAATTGTCTCTTGCTTCGGCCGGCAAGGACAAATGGCTTGTGATACTGAAAAAATTCAACCTTGATGAAATCAAAAAAATCGCCGGGATGATGTGCGACGGCACATTGCCTGAGAGTCCGCTCGTTACAGGCGGCTCCATGGATTATTTCCGGGCCAAGCTGAAAAAACAGGCCGATGAACTGGAATTGGTCAGGCGGACGGTTGAGGCAAGGATAGCGCCGGGAAGTCCTGACGGAGAGAATATTTATGAAATATTAAGAAATCTCCGGGGGGCGTATGAAAACGCGGCCAGGCTGAAATTGCCGGCCGAAGAGCTTCCGAAGTTTAACGCCTTAAGGTCAATCAAGAATTTTTCAAAAGAAGAAGTTGACGGCCTGCGGATGACGCTGAAAAATGGCAGGGATTACATGCAGGACGAAATCGTGCCGATGCTCCGGCAGATTGACGATGAGACAATAAAATCGCTTCTTGAACTTATAAAGCCGTTCGCAATGCGGTTCAAATCATGGTTTATTTCAGCCGGTTTTGTTTCGTTTAACGGCCTGCTTGAACGCGCAAGGGACCTCTTGAAAAATAACAAAGCAGTCCGCTCCGCTCTTAAGGCCGAATGCAAACGGCTTCTCGTGGACGAATTCCAGGATACGGATCCCATCCAATGCGAAATAGTGCTTTTCCTCAGCGAACAAAGCGGGAGTTCCGCAAACAGCGCTGATGACGTAAAGCTCGATCCGGGCAAGCTTTTTATCGTAGGCGATCCTAAGCAGTCAATATATTTCTTCAGGAGAGCTGACATAGAATCGTATATGAACGTGCAGGAAAAGATTGAAGTCCAGGGCGGCAAAAAGGAATTCCTTAAAACTAATTTCCGGAGCCATTCCGGCATAGTTGACGTGATAAACGATCTTTTTGTCAAGATTATAACCAAAAAGGAAAATTATCAGCAGGAATACCATTCTATTTCTGCAAGGCGCGGCCCTACACTGCCTTTTCAGGATGTACAGCTTGTGCTTGTAAGAAATGAAGGTACTGAGGCGGAAAGTAAAGTCGGGGCAAATGAAGCGCGCATTGCAGAGGCGGAATGGATAGCGCGCTGGATTAAAGAAAATATCGGCAAGCCAAAAACCTCCGACGGATTGAAACTGTCGTATCAGGATATCGCTATACTTATGCGGAGCCTTAATCCCGTGAAGGTTTATATAGAGGCATTGAAACGCCATGACATAAAATACATAGTTGAAGGCGAAAAGTTTTTCTATAATATGCAGGAGGTAATTGATTTTTCAAACCTTCTTAAGGCCGTTGACAATCCTACCGACGCGTTTTCCCTTGCGGGATATCTGCGCAGTCCTTACGCGGGGCTGAAGGAATCCGAAATTGCCGCGCTGTTCAACGCGAAAGCCGTTGATTACAGGCGGCCTGATGAAATACCGCGGCCGCTTGAGAGAAACGGATTGGTCAGAAAAATTTACGGAACCCTGCTCGAATTAAACCTGCTGTCAAAAAGGCTGCCGCTTGGCGACTTTTTTAGTGTCCTTTTTAAAAAGACTTTCGTGCTTGAGATGACGGCGGGATTATACTACGGGGAGCAGTGCCTCGCGAACATATTGAAATTGCATCAGAAGGCGCTGAATGATTCGGCGAATCCCGGAATTACGCTCAACAGGTACATCAGCGCTCTTGATAAGGCCATTGAAACCGTGCCTGAAGAAGGCGAGAGTCCGCTTGCGGACGAAACATTCAACGCAGTAAGGATATTTTCCATTCACAAATCCAAAGGCCTGGAATTTCCGGTAATAATGCTTCCGAATCTCCACGGGGACATAAAAAAGGCGAAGGACCTGAATAGTTCAATGTTTTTCGACTGGCGCACCAACAAGTTCGGCTTTTGCAATAAAAACATATGCAATTCAAATTTTATAGAGCTGGATGAGATGCGTGAAGACAGGCTTGACGCCGAAGACCGCAGGGTATTGTACGTCGCCATGACCCGCGCCAGGGAGAAATTGATTCTGCTTTCAAATGCCGGCGTACCCGGCGGAAGTTTCGGACAGATGCTCGGCGGTGTTTCAGGCATGGATTTTAATTCAATTGAGTCCGGGCGCCATGAAACGGGCAAAGGTTTTATATCTATTGAAAAAATAAAATATGACCCTGATGAAATTGAATTGCCTGTCAAACGCAAGGCGGCCTCTAAAACAAGGTATGATTTGACAAAACACTGCAAGGTATGGGCAGGCCGGAAAAATATCCGGGACGCGGCATGTGCGAGGCCGCTTTTTACTTCTCCGACCGGATTATCGGACAGCAGTGGTTTTTCCGCAAAGAACGCGACGCAGGCGGATACTCTTGCCATGCTGAAAGGCATTATCATGCATCGTGCCATGGAACAGCATGATTTTACCGCAGGCATCGGGGATTTGCATTCCATAATCAAACGGATTGTCAGCGAACAATATGACGGGCTTCCGGAAAGGGATAAAGATGCGCTGATAGCCTTTGCAAACGAAAAATTAAGCGGATTTGCCAAGTCCGGAGAATATGCCGAATTGGTTTCAGCGGAGATTCTCGGGCGCGAAACGCCTTTTATCGTAAAACACGGGGCGCAGATAGTGTCAGGCGTTATTGATATAATTTACCGTACGAAAAAAGGCGTCATAGTAGTTGCCGATTACAAGACCGGAACGGCGGCGGAACCAAAAGAGCTGGATAAGACAAACAGGATGCAGAAAGAGATATACCTTAGAGTTGTAAAAGAATCCCTGAAAATGCCAAAAGCGGAATTCAGGTGGATCATTATATAGAAATGAACTATGAAAAATGAATAATGAAGGACGACGTCCGGGAGCCGAGATCCGGTGTCCGAGTTCCGGGAGGCGGTTTCCGGTTAAACGTACGGGCCATGGATTATGAGTCTTCGAGTTTGTTTGTCCGTAATTCGTGGTTCGCAATACGCGGTGCGTGTCCGGCTCTTTGGGTTACTATTGTTACTTCTCCCGTTCAATGAGTATTGCCTCGTATTTTTCCGAAGGCCTGACAAACCTTACGGGTATGCCTTCCGGAGTTATCCATAGATCCATTTTCGCGCCCTTATCCCTTTTTACGAAGGTTTCAGGATTATCAAGTTGTTCAAGTATGAGATGAAATGCCTTGAATTTCATGTTGCCTACGGAAAAATCCTCTTCGCCTATTTTCTGGATTTTGACCTTATATTCGCACATGCTGTCGCTTTTTCGGCTCCTGTCAAACAGGGTATATTCTTCGGACGTGTTTTTCGCGCAATCAATTTTTTTCAGGAATGACACCTGAAGCAAAAAAGGGTCGGGCCTGATTCCGAAGTCGGGAAATGTCCCTTCCTTCACGGGATATTCCAATTCCTTATCGGTCAGTGTGATTTTAACCGTATCCTTTGCGAAGGCATGTTCGACCAGGTTGCCGTTGTCAAGGTGTATGTCGTACTTTATGAGGGAATCATTTTTATCAAACCACGCCGTATGCGCCATCTTACCCATATCGGCGATATAAACGAGCGAGCCATCCTGCTGTTTTTTTACGCAAAATTTCTCTTTAACTATTTCCCTGTTATTCGCAACGTGTTTGATAGTGCCTTTAAATATTATTTCGCCTTCAATCTTTTGTTCGTCCAGCCCATTGCCCTGAAGAGCGCCGTTTTCCGCCGGAGGTTTGTAAGAGACCATCTTTTCGGCGGCATCAATGAGCCCTTCAGTATTGGCGTAATCCTGCAGTATCAATTCGTACGAATCCCTGTATCGGTACGCGCGCAGTATATTCAGATTGTTGTCCAGCCAAATATCAACGCGCGAAGGCTTGTTCTTTTTCGTTTGTGTTTTGATGTCAGGCGCCGGGATTAAAGAATAATGTTTTGCCTTGAATTTGCCGTTTGGCAATGATATGCCGTTTTCATCCTCAAGTTTGATGATAAGTTTGCAATCAAAGACACAGCGCATTGCTGAATCCATGTCGTAAACCGTCAATACCTGCGGGGTTTCAGGCGTTGCATTAATTTGCCGTACAAGGAAGAAAGTAAAACAGAATGGGTCGGGCTTTGATGACAGATATGGCATGGCGTTTTCAGTCGTAACATCGTAATCAGTCCTGGAAATCCTTTCGCCCGCGGCAAACCTTGTTTCGGACATCAACTTCGGCGAAAAAACGGCCTTTAAGGTAAAACCGGAATTGTTCGTACCGGCGCAGTTGTATTCAATAACGGCGGTTTTATTAAAGGAGAGCGAGAATTTGTCATTGTCAATTTGAGTTGATACGGAATAAATACCATCTTTATCCAGAGCGAGGGAGATTTTATTCGTAAGCAGGTCGTTGTTGCCCGCCCTGTGCAGGTAGTCGCCTTCAAACAGGATTTTTGGCGCGTTCTCCTGAGGGCCCTCCTGGGCGCTCAGAGTCAATGCTAATGTTAGAATACTCAATACAGTTAAAATAAACCGCATAGTTCAGTTCCTCAAAAGTTAATGTAAGCATTATATAAAAATACGCGTAATAGTCAATCATTAAATATCCTATTACGGATTCTAAGATTGGAAGATTAAAAGATTCCGAGATACGGTGGATTGTAAGATTCCAAGATTAGAGTAACCGGCAGTAAAGGGCGGATTTCGAGGCCCTTACAGCATTTTTTGGGATTTTAAGGCAAGTGTTATTTTTCGGCCCGCCTTTTACTGAGTCGAGGTGGGTTTAGCCGCAACAAAAAACTCTAACGAAACTACGACGCATTTTCACAGGGACTTGACGAGACCTTTCGTAACTTTAATGATTTGGGGACTGGATGACTTGATGATTTGCCCTTCGGACCGCCTCAGGGTAAACGATTACGCGTCCGTGCGTCAATCATCAAATCACCAAATCATCCAGTCATTAAATCTCAACTGTCCTTCAGTCTCCATTTTTCCTTCTTCATCCTTCGTATGCGTCCCTGTAAAACGTCCGGAACTCGTGTTTGCCCGTTCACTGAGGCCTTTCATATTAGAGAATAATTTTCTTGACAATAACGCCGGCAACAGGTAAACTATGGATAATAATTCAAATATAGAGTATCCAAAATGAGTAAATTTTAGATTTAAGATTTTCACGATAATACTGCAGTAATGAAAAGGAGTATAAAATGTCATTTAAAGGCGACCTGAACACCATAAGCCTTGCGGACCTTCTGCATACCATTTCCATAAGCCAAAAGGAAGGCACGCTCATCGTAATTGACGGCGAGAACAAAAAATTGATATACTTCACTCAGGAAGGCGTATCGCTTATCTCTTCAGGCAAACGCAAGAGTCCGCGCCTGGGCGAAATTCTCGTAAAATCCGGCAAGATAACCGAAGGACAGCTTGAACAGGTACTGGACCAGCAGAAATCCTCAGGGAAAAAAACAGGCGAAATATTGGTATCCGCAGGGCTTGTTACCGAACCCGACATAACCTCCGCGGTAAAATCGCAGATTGAAGAGGAATTTTACGACCTTTTCTGCTGGGACCACGCGTCATTTGAATTTGTAGAGGGCCCTCCCTCTGATGACCAGATATCGCAGGATTTTGTCCCGCATACGCTTACGCTTGACGTGAATGCCCTGCTTGCCGAAGCCGCGCACCGCCTTGATGAATGGCATCAGTTCCATTCAGTAATTCCTGATACAAAAGCCGTTTTCGTATTCACTTCGGGCGAGGCGCCGGTTTTGCCCGATGAGGCTGAAAAAGGCCTCCAGGAAATAGTAGAACTTATAGACGGCAAAAGAACCGTGGAAGACATAATCGCGCAATCAGGCCTTACGCGTTTTGACGCGTGCAGGTATATCTATATGCTCTTTGCGCAAAAACTGCTCAAGAATTCCGGATTCATACAGTCAACAAGCGAAGAAAAAGCAAAAATAGAAAAGCTTGAGGCCCCGAGAATTGACGTGCATCACGAAATCGCACAACTGCTTGAACAAGCGGCAAAACTGTCTCCAAAAGATTCAAAGCGCCTGATACCTATATACCAGAAAATCCTCCAGCTTGACCCCAACAGGGTTAGCGTGAAAATCAAACTGGATAAGGTGTTGAAGGAAAAGAAAAAAGCGTTCAGGCGCCTGATTACGAGGATAATAATAGCACTGCCTGTGTTTGCTCTTCTGGGCGTCGCCGCGTACGCGGTGAAATTCGAAATGGACGTGCGCAAAGACTTTGAGAACATAAAAAACAACGCGGCATATCTTGTGGGGCGCGATGATCTCGTTTCAGCCAAAGAATCGTACGATAAGTTTGTGAAAGAGCACCCGTATAACCTGATTACCAAAGAAGCGTCTAAATGCGCCGCTGATATACAGGCAAAAATAAACGCGCGCCAGAAACAGGCTGAAGACAGTTACAGGAAAGAAATTGAGGCCATCAGCAATGCCTTTGACGAAATGTCAGTGCACGAAAATGAATTCACCGCGGAACAGCTTATTCATGGATATGATGATTTCGCGAAACAGGCAAAGGCAAAAGACGCCCTGAATCTTTACGCTGATATCCTTAAGAAAAAGGAGAAACTCCTGAATTTCATTGCCGAGGCGGACAGGTTTTATCAGGAGGCGGTTGCTTACGACCAGAACGGCGATTTTGAAAAGGCCATTCAACTTTACATGCTGATACTCAAGAGCTATTCGCGGTCGCCTCACGCATCCGGGATAAATTTCGCGCTTAAAATTGAATCTACGCCTCCCGGCGCCGACATTTATATAAACGACCAGAAGACAGCAGTAACGCCGTTTATTATGCGCTATAAACCGGGCTCTTTCTTTAACGTATCCATATACAAAAGGGGCTTTGAAACCTATACGACCGCTGTTGATTCAAGAAATTATATGAACAAGGAAATGCCGCTGGTCAAGCTGAATCACCGCCTCGTTAAGACAATGCAATGGAAATTTGAGACCCGGGGCGTCATTTATTCAAGGCCGGTTGAGAAAAACGGGATACTTTATTTCGGAAGCAGGGACGGCAGTTTGTACGCGCTGGACGTGCAGGCGCAAAAGGAAGCCTGGGTGCTCTCTACGCCGACAACCGCGGACATAGAATCTTCACCCGCCATATTTGACAACAATATCTATATAGGTTGCAACGATTCCTATCTCTATTCGGTAAATATTAATACAAAATCCTTTGAATGGAATTTCAAAACGCAGTTGTTCGTAAAATCGGCCCCGCTGATTTCTCCTAACGGCAAGGTGCTATATATAGGAAGCTCAGACGGCAAGGTTTACGCCATAGATGCGAAAGCCGGCGCTACGGTTTATTGGCAGACCCTTTTAGGCGCGTCGGTAACGGCACAGCCTCTGCTTTACAGCAATACTATTTTTGTCGGAACCGAATCCGGCAGGATTTGCGCATTGAACGCGATGTCCGGCGAAATAATCTGGACTTCTAAAAATACGGCGGGCTCGTTTGTTTCCTCGCCTGCAATCAGCGATAACGTCCTTTATGCGGGCAGTACGAACGGCATTCTCTATGCCATTAATATTGCAGACGGTTCGGTATTGTGGACTTTTAAGGCAAACGGGGCCATATATTCCATGCCGGTTTTCCATAAAGGACTGGTAATTATTTCAAGCACGGAAAGCAAAGTCTTTGCCGTAAATACCATGACACAACTTGAACAATGGCGCATACCTCTCAATGGTTCGGTCGTTTCTTCGGGTTCTATTGATAACGGAGTCTATTATACGGGATGCGAAGACGGTTCGCTATATGCGATAGATTGCGATGCCGCAATCATACTCTGGAATTATAAAACCGAGGCCCCTATCCATGCCGCGCCGCTTGTGACAAATGACCATGTTTTTATCGGTTCTGATGATAAATTCATGTATGTATTGGAGAAGTAGCGAGTAACCAGTACCCAGCAGAGAGGGACGTGCGACAAAATGCCGCGGGGGAACTGAAAATTCACCTTCACTGAGCCCTTTCGTTCAGTGGCCAATAATCGTATCTTTTTATTTTAGTAATGGGAAATATAAATGGTCAAAGCATTAGCATTACTGTCCGGCGGGCTTGACAGCTCGCTGGCAATTCAAATAATGAAACAGCAGAATATTGAGCTTGAAGCGCTTAATTTCATAACCGTATTCTGCAACTGCACGGCGCATAAGGACGGCTGTGTACATCAGGCCGGCAAGATTGCCAAACAGCTCGGCGTGCCCATAAAGACCCTCAATATAACAGAGCCTTTCATTGAAATCGTTAAGAAACCGAAATACGGCTACGGCAAGAACATGAATCCATGTATTGATTGCCGCATCAATATGCTTAGGATGGCAAAGGGTTATATGGCTGAATCCGGCGCGTCTTTCATAATTACCGGCGAAGTCCTCGCTCAAAGACCCATGTCCCAATACCTGCAGGCTATGAACCTGATAGAAAAAGAGGCCGGTCTCGAAGGCCTTATCCTGAGGCCGCTCTCGGCAAAATTGTTGAAACCTACGATTCCAGAAATAAACGGCTGGGTTGACCGGGAAAAACTCCTCGCTATCCACGGGCGTTCGCGCAGAGAACAGATTACGCTGGCGGAATTGCTGGAACTTAAGGATTATCCCTGCCCTTCCGGCGGCTGTCTGCTTACAGATATTATATTCGGGCATAAAATAAAAGACCTGATTAAGCATGGCGATTTTCAATTGAACGACGTACACTTGCTCAAAGTCGGCAGGCATTTCAGGCTGGGGCCTGAAACAAAGATCGTAACCGGCAGGGATGAGCGGGAAAACAACGTCATTATGACATTCGCTTCGGATAATGATGTCCTTATGGAAATTGATAAATTTCCCGGACCTATGACGCTAATCAAGGGACCCGCGGATGCCGGGCAACTGAACCTTGCAGGTTTGATTACCGCGCATTACTCGGATGCGCCGAAAAATTCAGAGTTGACCGTAATATTAACCCGTAAGAATCACCCTGAAAAAAACTCTTCTATGCCTTTAATGTCCGCTGTAGTAACACAGCTTGAGGAATTGAGGATAGATTGACTTTTTTGCCGCGAAGACACAAAGGACGAGACGAACTGTTAACCACGCTAAAGACAACGACACGACAACGGAATTCACATCGGATGGACAGGATTAACAGGATGCGCCGGATACGTCGCCGTAATCTTATATTTACGCCATTCATGGCGTTATGTTAAGGGCATGAATGCCCTCCATAGTTCTCAATTTTCCATAACCCAGCCATAAATGGCTGGGCTACTAATGTCCTTTAATGCCACTTCGACTGAGGCGGTACAAATTCAGGAGGTTTTAAATGGAAAAAACTTTTATCTTTGTAATCTGCGGTTCAATATTTTCAGTCATATTCGTGTCCTGCGCTAAAAAATCTGACGGCACAGGGAATAACCAGGACATTTCGCTTGCCGGGAAAAATATTCTTATGGTTATAGCCCCGAAGGATTTCAGGGATGAAGAACTTTTTATTCCCAAAGAATATTTTGAAAAGAATAAAGCAACTGTCGTTGTTGCATCTTCCCAAACCGGGACTGTAATTGGAATGAAAGGCGGAAAGGCCGAGCCGGATATTTTGTTGAAGGATGTTGATGCGTCGGGTTATGACGCAGTGGTTTTTGTCGGCGGCTCCGGCGCCAAGGTGTATTTTGACGATGCAACTGCGCAGGGAATCGCGCTAAAGGCCGTTGAAAACGATAAAATACTTGCCGCTATCTGCCTTGCGCCGTCTATCCTTGCCAATGCCGGTATCCTGCGTAACAGGAAGGCCACGGTTTTTAAGAGCGAAACTGATAATCTAAAGGCAAATGATGTAAAATATGCGGACCAAACCGTCGTTCGCGATGGGAGTATCATTACGGGAAACGGTCCGGACGCGGCAATGGAATTTGCGCAGGAAATATCCAAGGCCCTTGCCGGCAAATGAATATTGAACCAAAACGAAGCGCCTGGCATACAATTTTTTACCACTCCTTGCGCGGCTTGTCCTCTACTCGTAATCTTAAAATTTTTTAATCTTAGTATCTTCTAATCTTAGTTATCTTCTAATCTTTAAATCGTCTAATCTTTGAATCTTAGAATCTTTTAATCTTAGAATCCGCAAAGTAATTTCCGTATCGGACCCCGGCCCCCGGAACTCGGATCCCGGACGCCGGTTTATCGCATAAATTTCCCGTTTTTCTGGAATACCTTGCCGTCCACGAGTATCTCGCCGCCGGTTCGCATATCCGTTATCAAATCCCAATGCAAGGCGGATTTGTTCTTGCCGCCGGTCTCCGGGTACGATGCGCCCAATGCTATGTGCACGGTTCCCCCTATTTTTTCATCAAAAAGCGTATGGCTCGTGAATTTTTGTATTCCGTAATTCGTGCCGATTCCCAATTCGCCCACAAATCTTGAGCCTTCATCCATGTCAATCGTTTTAATAAAATAATCCTGGTTCTTGGCAGCAGTTGCCTTTACAACTTTTCCGTCCTTAAAGTCAAGCTCCAATCCTTCTATGCGCTTGCCGTTATGGAGCGCCGGGAAACTGAATTTCATATGCCCGTTTACGGTATTTTCAACCGGCCCCGTGAAAAGCTCGCCGCTCGGCATATTATGCGTGCCGGAACTGATGATGAATTTTCTGCCCTTTACCGACATCTTCAAGTCAGTGCCGTTGTTGATAATGCGCACATCTCTTGCCTTGTTCAGGAAATTCGCCCTTGCAATATGAGATTTATGGAAATCCTGCCATTTTTTGACCGGATTCGCTGTGTCTGCAAATGTTGCCTTGAATACGAAATCAGCGAATTCATCTGTGCTCATGCCGGCTTCCTGCGCGTGCGCGTCCGTCGGAAAAATCGTTACGCTCCATCGCTTGCCTTCAAGCAGATTCCTGACTTTTCTGCGCGCTTTCGCGCTCAGTGCGAGTTTTTTGGAGTCAACGTTCGCCATTGAACGCAGATTGGTATCCCCTGCTATGAATATCCTTACGTCCATGTGCCTGGCTTCGTATAACTCAAATTTCGGCACGTAGGAAATCTGCTTATCAGTCGCGCAGTCGTAAAAAATATTCTGCAGTCCCGGCAGGGAGAGCCGCACGACCGGGTTCGCGCCTTTCAGGAGTATCTTCTTGTACACCTGCTTGATCAGCGGCGCGCATAAAGGCGTGCTGAAGATGAATACATTATCGCCTTTTTTTACGGATGTGGAATATCCCACGAGGACGTCCGCAAGGTTTTCAACGCAACGGTCATAAGAAAGCATGACAAATAACTCCTTATATAAGTATCAGGTAAATAATATGTTCGTAGCCGGATTTGCGGCTCGCGGTCCGGTTCCCGGAACTCGGATTCAGGCTTTCGGATATAGAATCTTATTTATTCACGGCTTAAAATGCAAGGAAAACTTTTAATTTGCATTTTCGCCGCATTTTTGTTTTATTAACAGGGGATTTATAGATCTTGAAGAAACTGCTGACGGGCTAAACGGCGGAGTTCAGACTTCGTCTCGTCCTTCCCTCTTCATTTTTCATCCTTTTAGTTGACTATGGAATTAATACTTGACAACTTCAAAAGCGCCTTCGGGCATATACTGCATCTTGATGTCAATATCATGCGTATTTTCCTGTTGTCGCTTATCGTGTCCGGTACGGCCACGGCTATAAGCGCGATTTTCGGCATCATGATTGGCGCGGCGATTGCCTTGTCAAAATTCCGCGGCAAGCGCCTTTTGCTGGCTGTCATTAATACCGGCATGGGCCTGCCTCCCGTGGTCGTTGGGCTTTTCGTAGTGCTTTTCTTGTGGAGAAACGGCCCTTTTGGTTCATTGCACATTATTTATACCCCCTGGGCAATGATACTCGCGCAGGTTATTATTTCACTTCCTATGGTTGTCGGCATAACGATTGCCGGTTTTCAGCAGATACCCGTGTCTCTTCAACTGCAGGTTATTTCTCTCGGCGCAAAAAGACTTCAATTTCTTGGAATAATGATAAGGGAATCCCGTGTAACCATCCTGGCCGCGGTAATGGCCGGTTTCGGCGCCGTCATATCCGAGGTTGGAGCTTCAATGATGACCGGAGGCAATATCTCCGGCCAGACGCGCGTATTGACAACGGCTATAGTATCCGAGACCAATAAAGGCGAATTTGATATGGCCATCGCCCTTGCAATAATATTGCTAATTGTAACCTTTGTTGTCAACCTTGCATTTACATTTATCCAGCAGAAAGATACAAAACACGAATGGAAAATATACTGGAAATAGCTGATTTCAAGCTTAACATCGGGGATTTTTCAATTGATATACCTCACTTTGGCGTAAAAACCGGCGAAACCATGGCCATTATCGGCCCGAACGGGGCCGGAAAAACCACCCTCATGCATACGCTGGCCCTGTTGAAAAAACCGAACAGCGGCACAATTTTTTACAAAGGCACGGCTGTAAGCGGCAATCTTGTAGAAGCCCGGCGTAAGATAGCGCTTGTTTCATCCGAGCCATGTCTTCTTAACATGTCGGTTTACAATAACGTGGCCGCAGGGCTTAAAATCAGGAATTTGCCGTCAAATGAGATAGATTCCCGCGTGAACAGATGGATGAGGCATTTCAGCATTAACGGCTTGTCCGGGAAATCAGCCCGCCAATTATCGGCCGGAGAGGCCCATAAAACCGCCCTTGCGCGCGCCCTCGCGTTACAGCCTGAGGTTTTGTTTTTAGACGAGCCATTTTCATCCCTTGACCCGTCCGCCAAGGAAAATATTACAGCCAACCTGCAAAACGTACTTTCAGTAACAGGCAAGAGAACAATCATAATAACGACGCATAACCTTAACGAGGTTGTAATGCTTGCGGACAGGATTACGTTCATGGATAAAGGCAGGGTCATTCAAACCGGGACGGTTGAGGAAGTCTTTGGAACGCCGGCGAATGAAACCGTCGCGCGTTTTACAGGCATGGAGACATTGCTTCACGGGACGGTACGGAGATCCGAAGGCGGCACCGCTGGGATTGACGTATTGGGTAAGGTTATAAGCGCTTCCACGGATGCCAAGGCGGGCGAAAATGTACTTGTAGCTATAAGGCCAGAGAACGTATTCATAACGGACGTTGAAGAAGGCGCCAAGACAAGCGTATTGAATCACTATTCCTGCGTCATAAGAGACATAGTGCAGTTAGGCAATTTTTATAAGTTATCGCTTGATTGCGGATTTCCGTTGAGTTGTTTTATCACAAAACAATCCATAGATTCCCTTGGCATACAAAAAGGCAAGGCCATGTACGCTTCATTCAAGGCGACGTCGGTGAAAGTAATCAAAAGGCCGGGGTAATGCCTGACTTTTCAATTTCTGCGAAGGAAGCGCAGATACTTAAGATTTTAGATTTAAGCATTAAGATTTTCGTGAAACATTCTATCATTCTGCCATTCTTCCTTCACATAACGAAGGAAGAAAAATGAAAAATGAAGAAGGAAGGACGGATGTCCGTAACCCGTTTGAACGGGAACCGGGATTCGAGACCCGGCATCCGAGAGCCGGCGACCGGGATCCAACGCCCGGAACTCGGCACCCGGATCGCGAATAACGTCCTTCATTCTTCATTCTGCATTTTTCCTTCTTCCTCTTTCGTCTTAATACAGGATACGGAACTGAGAAACGTTCTAACCCACCCCTTGCTCCCCTCCCAAGAGGGGAAGGAGTTTCAAGAAGGTCCCAAGAGAGAAAGGAGTTTCAAGAAGGTTCCAAGAGGAGAAAGAATTTGTGCGTGATGCGCGCAGGTAAAGACGCATCGCAATGCGTCTCTACCGGATAATTGCTGTTATCTCACCGCATGTATGAAGTGTTTTTTCCGCGGTTTTTTCATTGGCATTACCCGTGCCGCATTGCGGCGTGACCATGAAATTGTCCGTTAATCTCCGTTTATCAATGCCCTTCCGGCCGAGTATGTCCATTTTCTTTTTCAGGTCTTCAGCGAGTTCCTTAGGAGTCGTGCCATGTATCTTATCGTCATTCGGCACTATGCCCCAAGCCAGCATGCCTCCCCTGTCCGTGAACTTTTTCACGTCTCCGGAATAGAGCGCGAGATTGTCAAAAAAACCAAGCGCGTCAAACGAAATTATATTTAGCGGCGAATCCGTCAATATAGACCAATCCGTATTTGCACAGCAATGCGTGCCAAAAAGCAATTTGAATTGCCATCCGGCCTTTCGCATCAATTCCGCGGCAAGTTTTTTAATCTCGTTGACCGCGTCCGTAAGCAAGGCTACTATTTCCTCCCGGGAAACCGACGTAAACGCCGAGCCGTACGCCGCGAGATATGGCTCGTCAAGGAACAGCAATACCGCGGGCACGCGTTGTTTAACGGCGCTTAAATGTTCTAATTGCCATAGGGATTTCATGACGACGTTCTTAACGAGGGCTTCGCGCATCTCCGGATTGTAATAAATAGACTGCCCTGCCTGGTTAGTCAGGGTTAATCCGAGTGTGAGCGGGCCGATAGTCTGGAGTTTTACGGCCTTCAGTTGCGCGGGCGGATTTTTCAAGCCGTCAACCATGGCGTAAAAACCGGAAGCCGTATCGGGTTGTATCCTGAAATATTCCGTGTCAGAATTAAGATAATGCGAATAAAAAACCTCAACCTGGGCATTAAACCTGCCTTCATCTACCCAGATTTTTCCGGATGATTCGTCCGTAATTATGCCGGGAAAATTTTCAGAGTACTGGAAGTACATGCCTTCCCTGACGTTTTTGCGCGGAAGCTGCGGCCAGCACGGGCAGGCAGGGAAAAAATTAAAGACCAGTTCAACGGCCCTTCTCGGGTCCAGGTGCGGCATACTGCCGATCATGGATGCGAATTTGAAATCAGTATTTTCCATTTTTTACCTCGAACAATAGAAAGACTACGATAATTAACCACTGAACGCACTGAAAACAGGGAAACGACGAACGACGACGAAACTAACAGGGACTTTACAAGACTTTTCGGAAATTTAATGATTTGGTGTGACTGGATGACTTGATGATTTACCCTTCGGACCGCCTCAGGGTAAACGATTACGCGTCAGTACGTCAATCATCAAGTCGCAAATCATCCAGTCATTAAATCTCAACAGCTTACGAGGATGATAGTGTGCAAGAATGACAGGTGGTAGTGCGTGTACTCGTTATCGTCCTATCATTCTATCACCTTTCATCTATCGTCAGTTCTTTGTAACAAGGACGCTCGTTAACAGTTGCAAGTGTCGTCGTTCTGCACAGTCTCTTGTGTCCTCTGTGGCTAATACGCGTATAATAATATCAAAATCCGCGGAAATGTAAAGTATTCTTTGACTTTATAGTAAGAAAGATGTATAATAATTGATTACAGATTCTAAGATTCTAAGATTCTAAGATTCTAAGATTCTAAGATTCTAAGATTCTAAGATTCTAAGATTCTAAGATTCTAAGATTCGGAGATTCACGAGATTCAAGATTTTTAGTGCGTTGTAAGTATGATTTTTTTGTTGCGGGCCACGAGGAACGCCTGAATTCCTAAGGCCATAGTGTCTCTGCGACAGACTATTAAAGGAGATTTATATGTTTTTAAAGAAAACATTGGTTTTGGCATTTGCGCTTTTTACTTTGTCAGCCTTGTCTTTATACGCGGAAGAACCCGGGAATGCGCCGGCTAAACCCGATGACACGTCAAAAGAGAGCGTTGCGAAGCAGAAATTTGACGTGATAAAACGGGAGCTTGATAATGCGAAACCCAAATCCCGCGAAGAAGCCATGCAACTAATAGCGAAAAAAACAACCGAAATTGAGAGTTTTATTAAGGATTTTCCCGATACGGAAACAACTGTAGAAGCCTATATAACCTTAAGCCAGCTTTATATGGTCGTGCAGAATTCCGACGGCGCTTTAAGCAGTTTTGAACAGGTGGAAAAACTTTCCAAAAAGAGCGAAGAAAAGGCCATTGCCATGCTGGGAACGGCTAAAATACTGTTCAGTAAGGGCAAGACCGACGAATGCCTGAAGAAACTCGGTGAAATCAAAACCCAATTTCCCAAGACCCAGCATTCCGTTGACGCGAGCATGGGAATAGCCTCGGTTTATCAGGAAACCAATAAAAAAGACGAGGCCATTGCGGAATTGACTGCGGCTGAAGCCACGGTCACGGACGAAAAACTATTGAAAGAGATTTCCAAAAAGAAGATAGAAATTTATTCCAAGTTTGAAGATTACGATAATATGAAGAAGCAGATGGATTCTTTCGTGGAAAAATTTCCGAAATCAAAAGATGAACTCAAGCCTATAGCAAAGGAATTTGATCTGCGAGTCGGCAACACGCCGTACGAGATAGAAGCGGATTCCCTGCAGGGCGGGAAGATAAAGCTTTCGGACCTTAAAGGCAAGGTTGTGCTTATTGATTTCTGGGCCACATGGTGCGGCCCCTGCAAAGAGGAAATGCCTAACGTAATAAAAATATACGGGGAATTCAATCCCAAGGGCCTGGAAATAGTCGGCATATCCCTTGATAACAAGATTCAAGACGCAAAGCAGTACATAAAGGATAAAAAAATGAATTGGCCGCAGTTTGCGGATGGGAAAGGCTGGGGGAATTCCATCGGCGTACTGTATGGCGTGAACAGCATTCCGATGACATATCTTCTTGACAAGAAGGGACTGATACGTTACAAGAACGTCCGCGGAGAAGAGCTCAGAGAAGCGATTAAAAAGTTGATTGAAGAGTGACGCCGTGATCCGTTTCCCGTGGCCCGTGATCCGGTTCCCGTTTAAACGGATTAGGATTTCAATGAAATATTCAATTTTTCAAGCATCATTATAATACGTTGAATAGTCTTAGACAGAATTTCGTAATCGTTTTTGTCAAGATAACCGATATCACGTGAAAGTAATAATTGATATTTCAATTCTAAGCTCCTTAATCAATGTTAGTATTTGCCGTTTAAACGGGCCACGGAAACCGGATCACGGGTCACGAACGTTCGCCGCCTCTCTCCTCGCATTTCACCAGGATTCTTTTCACCCTTTCCAGCAGGGTATCCTTCTTAAACGGTTTTATGATGTAGTCATCGGCCCCTGCGACTACGCCTTCAACAACGTCATTTTTATCTCCCTTGGAGGTCAGCATTATTATGGGGATATTCTGGGTGTTTTTGTCTTCCTTCAGTTTTCTGGCTATCTCATGCCCATCCGTCCCCGGGAGCATTACGTCAAGCAGAATCAAGTCGATTTTTTTATTATTGGACACCGCCTTAAAAGTCTGGAATGCGTTGATGGCCTCAAGCACTTCATAGCCGTCATTTTCAAGGTAATATTTTACAATACCCCTGATCTCATTTGAATCATCTACCGTCAGTATAACTTTTTTCATGGCAAACCCCTTTTCATTAAAATATTGACAATACCCGTCAAATTTGATATTCATATTATATTCGCGCGTGCTTTATGTCAAGAAAAAAAACACAATCACCATTATTGATAGAAAGAATACTCACAGGCGATAAGATTGCCGTCAGCAAGGCAATGTCGCTCATAGAGAATGACGACCCTGAAGCGCATTCAATCCTTGATTCAATCTACGATAAAACCGGAAAGGCGCTTCGCTTAGGCATTACAGGGCCGCCCGGGGTCGGCAAGAGCACCCTTTTATGCGAATTAACGCTTTGCATAAGGAAAGAAAACGAACCTGTAGGCATAATCGCCGTGGATCCGAGCAGTTATATCACGGGAGGCGCGCTCCTTGGCGACCGCATAAGGATGCAGAAAATTGCAACGGATGACGGCACCTTTATCCGGAGCATGGCTACGCGCGGCAATCTCGGCGGCCTGGCAAGGACGACGTTTGAAATCGCCGACCTGCTTGACGCGTCAGGCAAAAAATACATCCTCATAGAAACCGTGGGCGTCGGGCAGTCCGAGGTTGACATCGTCAATACCTGCGACATAACGGCAGTAGTGCTTTCGCCGGAATCAGGGGATTCAATACAGGCCATGAAATCAGGCCTGATGGAAGCCGCCGACATCGTAATAATCAACAAGAAGGACCGGCCCGGCGCGGAAAAACTTGAAAACGAACTGAGGAGCACCTTTGAATTGCGCACCGGCACAAGCGTCCGCGTGCCAATCCTCAAAACAAACGCCCTTTTGTCCGAAGGCATACCCGCCGTGTTATCCGAAGTAAAAGGAATATTTTCGGATATGCGGAAAAACGGCTCGCTCGCGCGCAGGCGCAGGAATAATCTGAAAACAAAACTTTGCAGTTTATTGCAATATAATTTCCTTAAGGCGATAAAGCTGTCCCAAAAAGCCGACAGGCAGATGGAATGCCTTGCTGAGGACGTTTTATGCGGGAAAAATACGCCTTACAGCGATCTTGATTCGTTGATGGTAAAATTTTTATGATCTATTAAACGGACACTATTTATGAGTAAAGATGATGACGAAACAGTCAGCAGTCAGAAATTTCTGGCGTCATTTCAAGAGCCATTGAAACCTGTTTATACTCCGGCTGACACGGAAAAGACGGATTACGCGTGCGAGATAGGATATCCGGGGCAGTTCCCCTTCACCCGCGGGGTTTATCCGTCAATGTACCGAGGGCAGGCATGGACGATGCGCCAATTTTCCGGATTCGGTTCCGCCGGGGATACCAACAAAAGATATAAATTCCTGCTTGAAAAAGGCCAGACAGGGCTTTCCGTGGCGTTTGACATGCCGACCATAATGGGATATGATTCCGACCATCAGCGCGCGCAGGGCGAGGTCGGCAAATGCGGCGTTGCAGTGGCGTCGGTTGAAAACATGGAAACGCTTTTCAAGGGCATTCCTCTGGACAAGATAAGCACGTCCATGACGATAAACGCCCCGGCGGCTATTTTGCTTGCCTTTTACATAGCGGTTGGCGAAAAACAGGGCGTATCATCCAATAAGCTTCGCGGTACAATTCAGAATGACATACTTAAGGAATATATAGCGCAGAAATCATGGATATTTCCGCCAAAACCCTCAATGCGGGTCATAACGGATATCCTGCGTTTTTGCACCGATAACGTGCAAAAATGGAATACGATTTCCATAAGCGGTTATCATATCAGAGAGGCCGGCTCAACGGCCCTGCAGGAACTTGCGTTTACGCTGGCGGATGGTTTTGCCTACGTGGAATACGGCATGGCAGCGGGCATGGATGTGGACGCTTTCGCCCCGCGCCTGTCGTTTTTCTTTAATGCGCATCAGAATTTTTTTGAAGAAATTGCCAAGTACCGCGCCGCGCGGAGGATCTGGGCAAAAAAAATGAAAAATAAATACAAGGCAAAAGACGAAAAATCGCTTTTAATGCGCTTTCATACGCAGACGGCCGGATGTTCATTGACTGCTCAACAGCCCGAGAACAATATTGTGCGCACTGCCTACGAAGCGCTTGGCGCCGTGCTCGGAGGTACGCAAAGCCTGCATACGAATTCAATGGACGAAACACTTGCCCTTCCCACCGAAAAAGCTGTTAAAACGGCATTACGCACACAGCAGATAATAGCCGCAGAGACAGGCGTTACGGATACGATTGACCCGCTTGCAGGTTCGTATTATATTGAATGGCTGACTGACAGGTTTGAGGCCGGCGCGGAAGAGTATTTCGCAAAAATAGAAGAACTCGGCGGCGTTGTGCCGGCTTTGGAACAGGGTTTTTTCCAGCGCGAGATCGCTAATTCAGCCTATAAGTATCAGAAGGAAATAGAAACGAAACAGCGCATTATAGTCGGCATTAACCAATTTGTTGAGGACGGGAAGCCGGATATTGATTTACTGAAGATAGACCCTGAGACCGAGAAACAGCAGATAGCAGGGCTGAAAAAATTACGGACAAAGCGCGATAACACAAGTGTAAAGAATTGCCTTGCGAACCTTGCGAAAGCGGCTAAATGCAGTGATAACCTCATGCCGCATATCGTCAATTCCGCGAAAAGCCTTGCCACTCTCGGCGAAATCATACAGGTATTGAAATCGGAATTCGGCGAATACCGCGAACCGCCGACATACTGGTGAGTCTGTGTGTCTTTGAGTCTGTGGTTCTGAACTAAGTATGGCAAATGAATAATGGAGAATGAAGGACGACGATAAAAAGTGACAGGATTTACAATTTGAATTTTATAATTTTCAATTTGCAATAGTAATTCCGCTTAATCTCTTTATTTTATTGCTAAATCGCAGGAGGAAGAAGGAAAAATGAAAAAGAAAAACATACGCGTTTTGGTAGCCAAACCCGGATTGGACGGCCATGACAGAGGCGCGAAGGTTATTGCCTGCGCCTTGAGGGACGCGGGCATGGAAGTAATATATACAGGATTGCATCAGACGCCTGAAATGATTGCGGAGGCGGCCTTGCAGGAGGATGTTGATGTCATCGGAGTAAGCATCCTTTCCGGCGCGCACATGACGCTTTTGCCTAAGATTAAAAAATTACTGAAAGAAAAGGGGTTGGGCAGGAAATTGCTTATCGGCGGCGGAATCATACCTGAGGAAGACGCGAAAAAACTTAATAAAATAGGAATAAATAAACTTTTCGGCCCCGGAACGCCTACAGGGGAAATAGTTGATTTTATAAGAAAACAAACATCAGTGAAATAACTCAGAGAAGCGCCGCATTTGAATGCATATCCCTATTCAGGACCGAGTGGCTTAACTGAGCAGGATTGCGGGTGTGTCGTTCGTGTTCGAGGCAGTGCTATAATAAATAATAATTTATTGACATCACGGTAAAACTTGATATAATTTTTCGGTTGCGGTGGGAAATGCGTATGTGTGCTTAATGTTTTGAGGATGTTTCTTTATGGCGTACTTAAAAGTACTTTTATTATTTTTTTCCTGACTGCAATTGCATGTTCAAGCGCTCCGCCCGTATCAAATAATACCGCGGTGCAGGCCCCGGCCCCAACGGATGACATGTTCTTTTTTGTCGACATAACCGGCGCCTGCAACATGAGTTTTTACGACCGCCTGCACAGCGATAAGGAAGGCGGCTGGATTGACGAAGGCGATAATGACGTAAGGATGCTGCCCACCGGCCTGCAGAATTTCCTCGGCATACCGGTAAATATTATTGAGCCGAGCACCAACAAAGACAAAAGCTGCGTAGTGCTTTACGGCGACCCGAAACAATATTTTCCAACTGAAACCCCCCTTCTGAAAGTCAGGCAAAAGGCAAGCCGGCTGTATTTCCTTCATGCCGCCGGATGGGATGCCGATTTTCTTCAGACCATAGCGCATTATGTCATATCTTATTCGGACGGCAGTTCCACTTTCGTACCGGTAAAATTTGCAAAAGATACTTATAATTTCTGGGTTAATGCCTCCGTGACCAACTGCCCTTCCAATGACACTAAGATTGCGTGGTCAGGCACGAATCCTTACGTGCCTATCGCAATATACCTGATGAAATGGGAAAACCCCAAGCCCGAACTTGAAATAGAATCAATTCAGATGGTATCTTCGCGCACAAACGCGGTTCCTATACTCCTCGCCATAACAGGCATCGGCGATTCCAGCGAAAACCAGGACCATCTACTTCTGCTTGACAGGTATTATGACGCGGCGCCGAGGCCGCCGTCAACTCCGGAAAAAGCCGCCCTACTTCCGCCGACCGTTAAACGGGCCGACGGTTTGATTACGGAATTTTACAGGCTTAATCATACCAAGGCGCCGAACATTCTTCCCCTGCTTCTGAAATGGAAAACCGAAAAGGGGGATATAGTGGCCTCGGAAGAACTCAATATGCTTTTGATTACCGATACCGAAGAGAATATCCAAATAATCAATGACGCTCTTACAGTGCTTGATAAACCCGGCCGGCAGGTTATGATAGAAGCCAAAATAGTTGAAGTGACCAAGGAATCCGACCTGGAACTCGGCGTGGAACTCCAGTATCTGCGTCCTACGGATTCAAAAACTATTCTCAGGAACGCGCAGGAATATTTTCCGCCCGAGGAATTTCTCAAATCCATACTTGCTCCCCCATTCCAGGGTGGCACGTTTACTTTCGCGCGCATAGGCGACCACAGCGGCGAAGTCAATTCCCTTTTGAGAGCTCTCGTTTCAAAAGGCACGGCTAACATACTTTCATCGCCGCAGATACTCGTTATGAACGGACAATCAGCTAACATAGTTACCGGTCAGGAAGTGCCCATTCAATCCGTTCAAACACAGGGAAGTAATACTTTTGTATTGACAAGCTTCAAGGAAATCGGCGTAAAATTGAACGTCGCGCCCAAACTTATCGGTCAGTCTGATATACAATTATCCATAAAACCTGAAGTCTCATTGGTTACCGGATTTACTACGCCCGGGCCGAATACGGTTTCAAATCCGATTATATCAAAGCGCTCTGCTGAAACGACCGTTGAAGTGAGAAACGGGGAAATGATCGTTATCGGCGGCCTTGTAAAAAGCGAGAGCCGTCAGATTGATACCCAAATACCCTTGCTTGGCGATATACCGTTCCTTGGCTATGCATTCAAAAGCCATAAAAATGAGAATGTAAAAAGCGAATTGCTTTTCTTCCTGACGCCTTACATATTGAATAAATGACGAATTTAGCCGTACTTAGCGCACTTGGCGGCCTTTGTAAACCGCTAAGAGCGCAAAGCGACGCAAAACGCAGTATCGTTAAGACTCGCAGTATCGCCATAGGCGAATCTTGCCTCCAGAGGCGGCTCTACCAACCTCAGGCATGACCCTCGTGGCTAAAAATCTTCTGCGTAAAATATACAGAAGTTGAGGATTTAGACTCTAAACTCCTTGATTCCCTGCTTGTGATGCCCGAAATTTGTCCACTATGAATTACAAACTCTTAATAAAAAACCTGGCGTATTATGGACTCTTAGTCCTTGGTCTCGCCGCAGGGTGTTCCAACGGCAGTGGCGGGAATTCTTCCGCGCCTGCCCAAATGGAAGTAAACTTTATTGTTATAGACCCGCAGATGACTGCAACCATTTACATTGCTTCCGACAACGGCAAGGGAATATGGAAATCAACGGACTCGGGCTTAACCTGGGCCGAATCAGACAATAAATTGTATGACTATAACATAAGAAGCATAAACCTGCTTCCTTCCAATCCAGCTACCTTATACGCAGCTACTTCTTACGCGGGGATTTTCAAGACAACTACTTCCGGGGAAGAATGGATAGAAGTCAATAACGGCATTTACCAGAAATCTATTTCTACTTTAGCGATTTGTAAAAATAATCCCGCATATATGTATGCCGGCACTATATGGGGAAAAATTTTCAAGTCAACGAACGGCGGCGAATTATGGACTGCTGTCACGCCTGACATAAGCAATCAAAGCATTACCGCAATCGCCATCAACCCCAATGACGGAAACACGGCTTTTGCAGGCACGTATGCCTACGGAATTTATAAAACCATAAACGGCGGACAAAGTTGGACGCAGATTATGGGAAATACGCCAAATATGATTATTTCACTTGCCATTGACCCGTCAAATACGTCTATTGTTTACGCCGGCACATGGTCTGAAGGGCTCTTTAAGAGTATTGACGCCGGTGCCAGCTGGAAATACATCGGGATTCCAGCTGTCCCTGTTAACGCAATAGTGATTGACCCTTTCAACAGCAAGACGATTTATTGCTGTACGGCATCGCAGGGCATATACAAATCCATAGACCAGGGGGAAACTTTTGAACTCGTTAACGCCGGCCTGCCGAATCTAAAAATAAAATGCATGGCCGCTGACCCGAAATTGACAAATAAAATCTACGCGGGAACGGACCAGGGCACCTATGTTTCAGTTGACGCAGGCGCTAATTGGTATACGCCTGAAGGATTGCAGATACTGATTGCAGTGCCGGCGGAATGACAGACGAAGTAGCGAGTAGCCGGTAGCCAGTAGCAAGGGACGACGAGACGAAGTGAGTAGTGACGAGGAACGATGAACGAAACGAAACTCCGCAGGAGCGGCATAGCCGCAACAGAAATGAGCGAATTTCAAATGTAAGATTCAAGATTTCTCCGACGTATTTCATGAAAATCTTAATTCATAATTCTTAAATTTCTATGCTTTTATCATACATTCAATTCAAACCAATATTCGGCGACATCAGGAAAAACCTTGCGGCAATAACAAAATTGCTTGCGCCGGTAAAGACAGACCTCGTTGTATTGCCGGAATTGTGCACTACAGGATACTTGTTCTCAAATAAGCGTGAAATCCGCGCTTTAGCCGAACCACTCCCTGACGGCGAAACTGCGCGGTTTTTTATAGAGTTGTCAAGGCAAAAAAATACGCATATCATAGCCGGAATTGCCGAACGCGACGGCAACGTATTTTATAATTCCGCTGTAATTACCGGGCCTGAAGGATATATAGGCACGTACAGGAAGGTTCATTTGTACGCCGAAGAAAAGAAGTGGTTCAAACCGGGCAATAAAGGTTTTGACGTTTATAAAATCAAATCCGCGAGGGTCGGGGTAATGATATGCTTTGACTGGATATTCCCGGAATCCGCGCGGACACTCGCCCTTAAAGGCGCGGATATAATAGCGCATCCTTCCAATCTTGTCTTGCCGTGGTGCCAATCCGCCATGCGCGTGCGTTCCATTGAAAACCGGATTTTTACCGTAACCGCTAACAGGATCGGCAGGGAAACGCGCGGAGGAAAATCATTGAAATTCACCGGCAAAAGCCAGATGACGGGCATGCGAGGAGAAATACTTGCCCAGTCTGGAAATTCGCAATCCGAGATCAAAACCGTCAGCATCAATCCACAAAAGGCTCGGAATAAATCGCTCAATTCGTTTAACGATTTGTTTGAGGACAGAAGGACTAAGTTATATATGTAACACGCATTCCTGTGCCGTTCATCAAAGTACAAAATACAAAATGCCGCGGGAAAACTTAAAAACCAACCTTCACTGAAGCCTTACTAATCCACATAATCCTTGACTTAACCCGGCGCAAATGATAAATTCAATAATAAGCGTATGTTAAAGAAATTACTTGGAAAAATAAACAAATTACAGGGCGATGAATGCCTTGAAATCAGGATGATACCGGTAGCGGAGATCTTCCAGAACCCCTATCAGCCGCGCAGATATTTTGACCATGAACAGATGGAAGAGCTCAAACGCTCCGTCACAAGTTACGGCGTAATAGTCCCTATAGTGGCGCGGAAAACAGATTACGGTTACGAAATCGTGTGCGGCGAACGCCGCGTGCGCGCGTGCAAGGAACTTTCCATCGCATCCGTGCCCGCAATTATCAGAGACCTCTCCCCTGCCGAGATGCTTGAACTCGCCTTTATCGAAAACGCGCACAGGGAAAACCTTTCTGTTGTGGAAGAGGCGGAATCCTATGGCAGGATCCAGAATGAATTCCAGAGCCTTTCGGAAAAAGAACTCGCGCTAAAACTCGGAAAATCGGTTGAATTCATTCAGATGATGCGCCGCATTATGGGTTATTCGTCCGTTGTTAAAAAGGCGTTGATGATGGAGCTTATAACCACTGCTCACGCCGAGGTGCTTTCCAAACTCCCCGACGAAGAGGCTATGCTCGTTGCCCTGAAAAAAATACGCGATAATAAACTTTCATCTGAAGAAACTGCCCTGCTCGTGGATTCCATTCTCGATTCCTTGAAAAACCTGAGCAAAGCGGAAGACAAGGTAAAAACCCAATTGGACGCAGACCATCATGCTGAAATACATTAAAGACTTAAAAGCAACCGAAAAAATTGATATGATATTCCTGATTTCCCAGCGTGAAATCAAACCAAAAAAAGACGGCGGCGAATATCTCTTTCTGAAACTTTCGGATAAAACCGGTTCGCTTAACGCCCAGATATGGGATAACGTGATTAAATACGTTGATTGGCCTAAAAAAGGCGATTACTGCCGCATAAAAGGCGCGACAAGGCTCTACAAAGGCATTATCCAGGTCACGATAAACGAAATAACGGCTGTGGGCAAATCCGAGGTCAATCCCGAAGATTACCTGCCGGAACAGAAGTTTAATAGCGATGAATTATTCCTGAAACTCCGTGAAATCACTAACTTTATCAACGATCCTCACCTTAAGTCGCTTGTTGAAGAATTCCTTAAGGATCCTAAATTGACCGCAAATTTAAAGCTCGTTCCAGCTGCGTCCAAAAACCATCACGCGTACCCGTCAGGTTTGCTCGTCCATATCATTTCCCTTATGAATGCCTGCATGCAGATTTCAAATGTCTATCCTGAATTGAATAAGGATATACTTCTCACAGGGGCGTTTCTGCATGATATCGGCAAGACTGAGGAACTCACTTATGACAGCGGTTTTACATATACGGATACGGGAGAATTAATTGGACATATAGCGATAGGCATGCGCATTCTGGAAGAAAAGATTGCCAAGATAACCGATTTCCCGGCCGGTCTGAAAACCCAGTTGGTTCATATTGTATTGAGCCACCACGGAAATCTTGAATTCGGTTCGCCCGTACTGCCGAAAACCAAAGAAGCGCTTGCGCTTCATTTTCTTGATAACCTTGACGCTAAACTGGCATCGTATAAACAATCAATGGAAACAGTCTCCGCGAATACGAATTGGTCCGGCTGGATGTCGGACAGAAAATTCTTTAAGACGTAAAAAGTTGCTGATAACGTTTTTCATAAGGAGTTCAGATATATGTATCTTGACGCTGACAATTCCAAATGCACCGGTTGCAGGGTATGCCAGATTGCATGCGCAATGGTTCATTTTAACGAAATCAACCCGAAGAAGACGGCAATCGGCATAAAAGGCCATTTCCCTGAACCGGGCACCTATGAAACAGTTATCTGCAATCAATGCGGGGTTTGCGCACAGGTATGCCCTGTTGAAGCGATTTCCATAAAAGATAATGGCATATACATAATTGATTCGCATAAATGCACCGGTTGCGGCGTATGCGTGCAAGAATGCCCTCGGCAGTGCATGTTCCTTCACAGCGATACCCACGTGCCCATGAAATGCGATATGTGCAAGGAATGCGTCGTCATGTGCCCTACCAAGACGCTCTTCGTTAAGGAGGAAGCAGGAAAAATGAAGTAGGAGGACGTTATCCGGTTCCCGTTGCCCGTTGCCCGTTTCCCGGTTCCCGGTTAAACGGACCACGGGCCACGGGAAACGAATATTGAGTCCTGAATCTGGAATGTAAAGAATATATGATTCTCAGTTTCAGGAATTCTTCAGCGTATTTTTCTGAAAATTTAAAATCTTAATTCTTAAATCTTAATTAATAGGAGATGTGTATGTTCGCATACGGCGGGAATATTCTAAGGATAAATTTGACCACAGGAAAATACGCATTAGAACCTGTTTCTGAGAAGCTTGCACGGGAATATCTCGGAGGCCGCGGATTTACCGCGAAAATACTATACGATGAGCTGAAAAGAGGCATAGACCCGCTCGGTCCGGAGAATAAAGTAGTCATGGCTTCGGGGCCGCTTGCCGGCCTGTGCATACCTGCCGGGGGCAAAACAACTTTCGCGTCTAAATCGCCCGCTACAGGCGGATACGGCGACAGCAATGTCGGCGGCCATCTCGCTTCGGAATTGAAATATGCCGGTTATGACGCAATTATCATAGAAGGCGCATCGCCTAAACCTGTGTTTATTTACATTCTCAACGATATGATTGAGATTCGCGATGCATCGGAACTCTGGGGCAAGGGCGCTTTGACAGCGGAAAAAATACTCAAAGACAAACTTGGAGATGATTTCCAGATTGCTATAATCGGTCCGGCAGGCGAAAACCTTGTAAAATTCGCCTGCGTCTCCCATGACTTCGGCCGTCAGGCAGGCAGGACCGGCATAGGGGCCGTGATGGGTTCAAAAAAACTGAAAGCCATCGCAATAAAAGGCACAAAATCAATCAAGGTCAAGGATCCGAAGGCTTTATATGAAATCGGAAAGGCGTCATTCCAGGAATGCTTTAAGCACCCTTCTCTTAAAATATGGCAGGACCAGGGAACTTCCAGCGTAGTTGACTGGTCAAACAAGATGGGTTCCTTCCCAACGCGCAATTTCAAGACCGGCTACTTTGCCGAACACAAAAACATAAACGGCGATACCATGCAGGAGAAGACCATTGTTACCAATAAGGCCTGTTTTGGATGTCCCATGGCCTGCGGCAAATATGCCAAGACCCATCAAAACAATAAGACATACTATGTTGAAGGCCCTGAATATGAGACTGCCGCGATGATCGGCGGCGATTGCGCTATAACGGATATTTTTGACCTGTCTTATGCAAACTGGGTTTGCGATGAGCTTGGTCTTGATACTATTTCCGGCGGCAATGTGATTGCCTTTGCCATAGAATGCTTTGAAAAAGGCATCATAACGGAAAAGGATACTAACGGGCTCAAACTGAGATTCGGCGATATCAAGGTATTTGAGGAACTTGCTTATCATATAGCGTACAGGAGAGGCATCGGCGATATACTCGCGAACGGGGCGAGATATGCGGCGGAGAAATTCAATAGTGACGCGCTCAAGATTGCCATGCAGGTCAAAGGCCTTGAGATAAGCGGCTACGAATCAAGGAACGCGCCGGCAATGCTTCTGGCATATATGACCTGTGACATAGGAGCGCACCATAACCGCGCGTGGGCTATAACGCATGATATAGCGGCGGGCAGGGATAAGATTGAAGGAAAGGCGAAGAAAGTCATTGAATTACAGCACATAAGGCCCATGTTTGATATGCTCGCGGTCTGCAGGCTTCCGTGGGTGGAACTTGAGCTCAATCTTGAGCAATACGCGAAATTCTTAAGCATAGCTACCGGCGAAAATTATATGCTCAGCGAATTGCTTGAAAAATCAGAACGCGTTTGGAACCTGACGAGGTCATTCTTTATCAGGGAGATTGAAGGTTTTGGCAGAAAGGACGATATGCCGCCCGCGAGGATTTACGAGGAGGCCGTGCCTGACGGCCCCACAAAAGACCAGTTCATGACAAAAGCCAAAGTGGAGCAATTGCTTGACGATTATTATGAGTTACGCGGCTGGAATAAGAACGGCATACCTACGGAAGCAACCCTGCGCAGGCTGAAACTGGATAGAGCGGCGGATGAACTAAAGGCGCTGGGGAAATTGTAAAAACGAATTTCACATGGATAACCGGAATAGCATCGTAAGGCCTCAGTCGAGGTTACGCTTAACACACCCCTAACCCCCTTCCTACGCCCGCCGAAGCGGGCTTCGTGCCTACGCACCGTAGTGCCTGCCTTTGCCGAAACGAAGCATCGGCTTCGTGCAGGCAGGCTTTGGCACGC
>JACRIJ010000072.1 GCA_016220095.1 Planctomycetota bacterium
AAATTTACGAAAGGCCTCGTCAAGTCCCTGTTGAAGAGCCCTGCCGCAAGTCTTCGGCGAGCTCAGCCGAGCCGCAGCTGGGAAGGAATTTCAATAATGTTAAAGGGCCAGGCATTAAAATTTAAGATTTCGGATTTAAGAATTAAGATTTTTCATGAAACATTCTATCATCCTGCCATTCTACCATTCTTGCGTTCCGTCCGTCCTTCATTCTTCATTTTTCATTTTTCCTCCTTGTAACGAAGAAGGGAGCAGGAAGCAAGGAGAAGACAGACCGGACCTTCGTGGCCCATTTAAACGGGAACCGGAACCCGAGACCCGGGGTCCGAGAGCCGGCGACCGGGATCCGACGACCGGAACTCGGCACCCGGACCTCGGAACCCTGCTCTCGAACAACGTCCTCCCTCCTTCGTCGTAATCTGTGCGGTTTTGTGCCTGCGCACAGAAGTGCCTGCCTTTGCGCTCCGTCGCTGAAGCTTTGGAGCGTAGGCGACCGAAACGAAGCGTCGGCTTCGTGCTTACGCACCGAAGCCCGCCTTCGCGAAGCCCGCTTCGGTGGGCGTAGGAAGGTGCTTCAGCACGCAGGTGCGTACAGGCAGGCTTCGGCACACAGGTGTGTAATCTGTGTTTAAGTTCATCGTAACGTCAACAAGAGCACGCCAAGAGGAAATACAAACGTGTACTTTGGCGTTTGTACTTTGTAATTTGACGGCGGGACGGCTGATTAGCCACGAATACACACGAATGCACACGAATACCGGCGATATGTCGTACGTAATCCTGCTCATCTTGCTTATCCATGTGAATAATCGTCCGTAGACATCGTTGTTTACATCGGATACGCAGGATTAACAGGATACGCCGGATACGTCGTCATAATCTTGTGTAATCTTGCGTAATTCGTATGTAATCTGGTGTAATCTGGTGAAATCTTGTGGTTTCGTTTCGTCGTCCCGGAACGCAGAGTCCGGTTCTCGTTACCCGGTTCCCGGCTCCCGGATCTCGGTTTTGGTTGCGCCTGCGCACCGGAGCATGTTTCGGCCTGCCTGCGCGGCTTGTCCTCCAAAGCCATAGCAAAGGAGGAAGCCGCTTCGGTCGCCTACGCTCCAAAGCTTCAGCGACGGAGCGCAAAGGCAGGCGCACAGGTGCGGTTATGCCTTGTACCAAAGCGAAGCGTTTATCCTGAGTCAGAGCCGAAGGGCTTGGGACGGGTGTGCTGTTTTATCATTGAGCTATTTCAGATACCCTAAAAACCGATTTTGGATGCCGATGATTTTATCAAGGATTTTTGCGGCGTTTTTGTAACTGGTTACCTGCGGGTCCGCGAGGAGTGCATGAAGCGCAGTCCTTTTTGAACCGTTTATGGCAGCCTCCGCGGTCAAGTCCTGGACTGCGGCCTGGTTGTTTAACAAACTTGCTATGCCTTTGGGCATCATCCCGAGTTTTACGCCTTGTGCGCCATTTTTGCCTATGATAGCCGGAACTTCCACTACGAGGTCGCCCGGAAGGTTGTCTATAAGCCCGTCATTCGGGATATTAACGGCCAATTCATACTGGCGGGAATCGGTAACGATCCCCTCAATTATGGGAATTACCCTTTCGCCTGACGATTCCTTCCACCATTCGTCTTCATTTTTGCCGTCAAATAATTTCTGGAATCTCTGCGTGCGTTTGGCGCAGTATTTTTTATAAAAATTAAAGAAATCCCTGATGCCTTTATTGTCCGCAATTTCCCACGCCCATTGTATGTATTCGCCGAAATGGCTGTCCGTCGTAATGGGCAGATAACCGTATTGCGTGAAGATTTCATTCACAAGACTGCGTTCATGCATTTTGCCGAAATAATCGCGGGCCCTCTTCCTTATTTCAGGATACGCGTCCCTGCCGGTATTTTTGTATCTGGCTTCAAGCAATATGCTGAAATGGTTTAAGCCCCCTGCCTTGATTTCCAGGTTTGAAAATGATGTTTTAAGAATTTTAGGCAGGTGTTTTTCCATTGAGCCGATTTCATGGCAAAGGCCTATTGTTTTCAAATCAGGGTATTTTCTTTTTATAGCAAGGCATATCCGGCTCATGGGATTACTGAAATTTATGACAAAGGCATCGGGGCATATTTTGTTGATATCGCCGCAGATTTCCAGTATAGGCGGTATGATGCGAAGGGAATGGAACAGTCCGCCCGGGCCTCCGTTTTCGCCGAATATCTGCTTATTTCCGAATTTCAGCGGTATTTTCCAATCCTGTTCCCAGAGCTTAAAGCGGTCCCCAGCCTCTATGGATATGACGCAGAAATCCGCTTTTCTGAATGCCTCTTCCCTTGAGGCAGTCGCTTCTATGGAATAACGCAGGTTTTGCTCCTCTACGGCCTTAGTTGCGACGGTTTCCACCATTTTCAATGTCTTAGGGTTGATATCATGCAGGACTATCGTACTGCCTTCAAGCGCCCTGCTTTGGAGGATATCTGCGAGCGTGCAGAGGCCGAATTGCGCGCTTCCTGCGCCTATAAGGACGATTCTTTTTTTCATAGAGTTTCGTGTCCTTGTGGCAAAAAACCGTTATTGTTTTTGGTGCAATTATGCTGTTTTTGGCCTTTAAATTTTCAAAGCTATCTTAAGGACTTCGTCTATCTGTTCGACAAAATGGAATGTCAATGTCTTCATTATTTTAGGCGGAAGGTCAATAAGATCTTTTTTGTTTCGTTTCGGCAGGATAACTGTCTTAATGCCTGCCCTTGATGCCGCGAGGACTTTTTCCTTTATTCCGCCTACCGGAAGCACCCTACCGCGCAGAGTAATTTCACCGGTCATTGCGGTATAAGGACGTATGGGTTTGTTGACCAGCATTGAAACAAGCGAGGTGGTAATAGCCACGCCGGCTGAAGGGCCGTCTTTAGGCGTAGCGCCTGCCGGAACATGTATGTGTATTTCGTTCTTTTCAAACAATTCATCCGCTATCTTAAATGTTTTGGAGCGCGAACGTATGTAGCTTAGCGCCGCCTGGGCGGATTCTTTCATTACATCGCCGAGCGAACCGGTCAAAGTGAGCCTCTGCGACCCCTTCATCTTGGTCGACTCTATAAAGAGTATTTCGCCGCCTGAGGCAGTCCATGCCAGGCCCGTAGCAACGCCGGGCGTTGCGGTACGGTCGGCAATTTCCTGGTAATGCTTTTCAGGCCCGAGGAAATCCGAGATGTTTTTTGCGGTAATATGCTTATTGTAACTCTTTTTTTCAGCCACGGAGCGCGCAACTTTTCTGCACACGGTCGCGATTTCTCTTTCAAGATTTCTTACGCCGGCTTCCCAGGTATAGCTGTTGGCTATGCTCAAAACGGCGCTGTCTTCAAATGCTATCTGGTTTTTCTTCAGCCCATGCTCGGCTATTTCTTTTGGTATTATATGGTTGATTGCGATATGCAATTTTTCTTCATCCGTATAACCCGGGAGTTCAAGTATTTCCATGCGGTCGCGCAGAGGCGGCGGCACGGTATCAAGCATGTTAGCGGTCGTTATGAACATGACCTTTGACAAATCAAACGTAATATCCAGATAATGGTCCTGGAAAGAGAAATTCTGTTCAGGATCAAGCACTTCAAGGAGCGCGCTTGAAGGGTCGCCGCGGAAATCCGATCCGATCTTGTCTATTTCATCAAGCATGAAAAGCGGATTATGCGATTCAGCCTTGCGGATTCCCTGGATAATTCTGCCGGGCAAGGCCCCTACATAGGTTCTGCGGTGTCCGCGTATTTCGGCTTCATCCCGCACGCCTCCGAGCGACATCCTGATAAATTTTCTTCCGAGCGCCCTTGCGATGGATTTGCCCAGAGATGTCTTGCCAACTCCGGGCGGCCCGACAAAGCACAATATAGGACCTTTCATGTCCTGTTTTAATTTTCGCACCGCAAGATATTCAAGGATGCGTTCCTTGACTTTTTCAAGGTCGTAATGGTCTTCATTGAGTATTTTACGCGCCTGGGCGATGTCAAGGTTGTCTTCAGTGAAAACTGCCCAGGGCAGTGCCACAAGCCAGTCTATATACGTACGCGAAACCGTATATTCTGCCGATGACGGATGCATTTTCCATAACCTGTCAAGTTCCTGTTCGGCTGTTTTTTCCACGTCAACGGGCATTTTGGCTTTTTTTATCTTGTCACGAAGTTCGTTTATCTCGGCCGTGCGTTCGTCGGTTTCGCCGAGCTCCTTCTGTATTATTTTCAACTGTTCGCGGAGTATATGCTCGCGCTGGGCCTTGCTGAGTTCGCTTTGCATCTGAGACTGAATCTTGTTGCCTATTTCTATGATTTCAATTTCCTTGTTAATGAGCATCAAAAGCCTTTTAAGGCGTTCCGAGAGGTCGTTAGTCTCAAGCAATTTTTGTTTCTCAATCAGCGGTACATTTATGTTGGACGCGATAAGATAAACAAGCTTGACGGGATCGGCTATGTTCATTACGGCAACCTGAAGTTCTTCCGGATAATAGGGTATGAACTTAATCATCTTAATGAATGTTGACGCAAGGTTGCGCGCCATGGCGTCTATCTCGGGCGTTTTTTTGACGTGTTCGTCAATAACCTTAACCTTTGCCTTCATAAAAGGCTCGCGCTGTGTGACCTGCAATAATTTTATCTTGCGAGTGCCCTGCACGAGGAGCCTTACACTGCCGTCAGGGAATTTGAGCATTTTCAGTATTTCGGCAAGCGTGCCCGTATCAAAAATATCCGGTTGTTTCGGTTCGGCATCCGGTTTTGCGCCGTTCTTAGGCTTGTCCGATATGGTGAAGTGCCCGAACAGTTTGTCGCCTGAAAGCACTTCATCTATCATATCAATATGGTTTTTATCGTTGACGACAAGCGGTATTATGATATTGGGATAAAGCACGAGGTCTTTAACCGGCAAAATAGGTATTTCTTCGGGTATCTGAATTTTTTTTTCAATAGTGTCTTTTTTTTCTACAAGGTTGTCCATCTGCGCGGCAATTAATTCGCCGGCTATATTGTCGTCTTTTTTATCCTTGTCATCGTCAAAGTCAGTCAAAAGCTGTCTCATAATGAAATCTCCACGGAAATCACTCTTGGTTTGGATTTTTTTGCCTTGGGAAGTATGATTTCAAGAAAACCCTTGTCGTATGAAGCGCGTATGGAACTCGTTTCAACCGCGCCGTCAATACTTATTGTCCTTTCAAAATCGCCGTAATTTATTTCCATCTGCTTGAAGGAACATTTGCCGAACTTTTGCATGCGTTCCCGCCTGCCTTTTATGAAAAGCTTTCCGTTTTCAAGAAGTATATTCATCATTTCCGGCTTTATTCCGGCGATTTCCATCCTGATGATGTATTCGTTCGCGGTTTCAAAAAAATCGGTTGGAGGCGCCCATGTGGGTTCTGAAAAGATGACTGTGAGCTTGCCGGGAACTACCATGTCCTTGATGTACCTGCTGATTTCCATCGGCATTTCAGGGATGCCCTTCTCGGGTTTTAAACTAATCATTCTCGTCATAAGGCTGTTACCTCCATACTGAAAATCCCATTGCATAGCGCTTCTTTCGCTTTTGTGCCGGTATATCCCTTTTCCTCCGACGGGATAGGAATTGGGGGAAGGTTTTGTAACCAATATCTTACTTTATCATTAAAAACCCGTGGTGTCAATGAAAATCCAGTCAAATCAAGAATTCCGAAACTTGCCTTTGGCAGGTGGTTATATTGGGTCTTTGATCAAGCAGAATACAGTGGTAGACGGGTTTTGCCCATAAAAATTCGGCAATGCGTACATTCGCTGGCATTTTTAGCGCCAAAAAGCGTAAAA
>JACRIJ010000080.1 GCA_016220095.1 Planctomycetota bacterium
GCCCGGGCATAAGCCTTAAACAGGAAGGCATTTCATACGCGTGCGGATGCCAATTGCCCGCCGTTATCATAAACATGGTCAGGGGCGGCCCGGGACTCGGAAACATCGCCCCTTCGCAGAGCGACTACTTCCAGTCCGCTAAAGGCGGCGGCCACGGCGACTACAGAATGATAGTCCTTATGCCTTCAAATGTCCAGGAAATCGTGGAATTGACCATGCTTGCCTTTGACCTTGCCGATAAGTACCGCAACCCGGTACTGATACTCGGCGACGGCTGGATAGGCCAGATGATGGAACCCGTAGATTTTGACAACCTGCCAAAACCAAATGTTTTTCCGAAAGACAGCTGGGCCCTCACAGGATGCAAAGGCCGGCCGTCCAGAATAATCCGTTCGCTCTTCCTCGCCGAAGGCATACTGGAAAAATGGAATTTCATGCTGATGAAAAAATACAACGAAATGGAACTAAACGAGGTACGCTACGAAGAATTTATGACTAAAGACGCGGATTGGATAATCGTTGCCTACGGCACCTCCTCAAGAGTCTGCAGGGAAACAATAGAAATGGCGCGCGAAAAAGGCATTAAAGCCGGCATGCTCAGGCCCATTACCGCATGGCCGTTCCCCTACGCCCCTCTGCGCAAACTCGCCGATTCCTGCAAGGGTTTCCTCGCCGTGGAAATGTCCGGCGGCCAAATGGTCGAAGACGTGCTTATCGGAACCACCGGGAAAAAACCAATATGGTTCTACGGCCGTATGGGCGGCGGCGTTCCCGATACCAACAGCATCCTTAATATACTTGAAAAAATAAACAAAGGCTCTGAACCTAAAGATAAATTTATGGAATACGAAAGAGGCATCTGGCGGACTTTGGTGCCCAGGTGAGACTGGAAGTCCGGAGTCACGATCCGTGACCCGTTTTCCGTGGCCAGTGCCCCGTTTAAACATGCCGCATATCGGTACTGGCACATGGTTGAAAATTGAAACCGCCTGCATTGCTTCGTGCCTTCGTGACAGAAAACATATAGGAATTTACTTATGGAAAAAACGCTTGATGAAAAAAAGATTTTCGCGTATCCCGAATCGCTGAAAAAAACCGTTTCGCATTACTGCCCCGGCTGCGGCCACGGCGTCGCCCACCGGATCGTCTGCGAAACCATAGACGAACTCGGCATCCGCGAAACCACCGTCGGTATAGCACCTGTAGGTTGCGCAGTGCTTATTTATGACTACATTGATATAGACATGCTTGAAGCCGCCCACGGCAGGGCCCCGGCAGTGGCTACCGGCGTTAAACGCGCCCAGCCTGACAAAACGGTCTTTACCTATCAGGGCGACGGCGATCTCGTCGCCATCGGTACAAATGAAATCGTCCACGCGGCAAACCGCGGCGAAAATATTACAGTTGTATTTATCAATAACGCAATCTATGGAATGACCGGCGGCCAGATGGCGCCGACTACTCTTGTCGGCCAGAAAACAACCACCACGCCCTTCGGCAGAAATATCGCCAATGAAGGTTACCCCATCAGGGCCTGCGAACTCCTCTCTACCCTTGAAGGCGTCTATTACTGCGAACGTATCGCGCTTAATAACGTGGCCGGCGTGGTTAAGGCCAAAAAGGCCGTAAAAAAAGCCTTCCAAAACCAGCTTGATAAAAAAGGATTCTCTTTCGTAGAACTCCTCTCCGCCTGCCCTACCGGCTGGAGCATGTCGCCCGTGGAAGCCCTTGATTTTATCAATAATGAAATGGTTAAAGTGTTCCCACCGGGCGTATTTAAGGATAAAGATGTTGCGAAATAACCAAGGAGTTGCAAAAATGTTAGAAAAAATAATTCTTGCGGGCTTCGGCGGCCAGGGAATCATGTTCCTCGGCAAATTGCTCTGCACCACTCTGATGAATGAAGGCAAACATGTCACATACATTCCTTCCTACGGCGCAGAACAGCGTGGCGGCACGGCAAATTGCCACGTAGTCCTGTCGTCAAAACCCGTAGGCTCGCCTATGGTGGAAAAAGCCACCATCGTTGTCGCAATGAACCAGCCTTCTTATGAAAAATTCAAAAAATACGTCCAGGACGGCGGCCTGCTTATCACGAATAAATCAATGGTGGAACTTAAAGACCCGCCGAAAAACGCCGTAATCCTTGAAATACCCGCTACCGATATGGCCAGCAAAATCGGCGACGTGCGCCTTGCCAATATGATTATCCTCGGGGCTCTCCTGGCGAAAAAGAATTTCACCGCCGCGGAAAAATTCTACGAACAGTTCGCGCATTTCCTTACCGGCAAGAAAGCCGCGCTTATTGACAAGAATAAACAGGCCGTGGAAGAAGGAAAACAGCACACAATAAACATAAACAAATGAAAAAGCATTAAAAGATTGGGAGATTGGAAGATTGGAATCCTCCATCAATCTTAGAATTTCCAAATCTTAGAATCTTCTAATCTTGGAATCTTCTAATCTAAAGCTATGCTAAAATCATTCTTGGAAAAACATAAATCCATCCTTAAAGAATCCGAACCGATGTGCAAACATACCACGTTCCGCATCGGCGGCCCGGCCCGGTATTTTTTCGCGCCCACAACCGCGGAAGAACTCCGCTCAGTGCTCTGCGGCGCTCTGGAAGAAGATTTGAACGTCTATCCGCTCGGAGCCGGTTCAAACCTGCTCGTCAAAGATAATGAATTAGACGGCGCTGTAATACACCTTGCTAAACTGCATACAATACATATTGAAAAAAATCTCGTTATCGCCGGTTCAGGTTTTCCCCTGGCGGCGCTCATAAATCTCGCGTGCCAGCACGGCCTCGGCGGCCTGGAGACTCTCGCCGGCATCCCGTCATCCCTTGGCGGCGCCGTCATAATGAATGCCGGCGGCAAATACGGCTGTATCGGAGACAGCGTAAAATACGTCTTGGCCATTGACAATAAATGCGGCCTGAAAAAACTCGGCCCGAGGGAACTCGGATTCAAATACCGCCATTCGGAAATAAAAAATGAAATGATTGCGGAAGTATGCCTGGAACTGAAACAGGCTGACCCTGAAGAACTGCAAAGAAGATATGCCGGAATACTGGCTGAAAAAAAACTCGCTCAACCGCTGTCCCAGCCAAGCGCCGGATGCGTATTTAAGAACCCTCCGAACGGCAGTGCGGGCGCTTTGATAGACAATGCGGGCTTAAAAGGCCTGAAAAAAGGCGGCGCAATGATTTCATCCAAACACGCCAATTTCATCGTCAATGCCGGCGGGGCAAAGGCTGCGGACGTGTCGGCATTGATTGAGAAAATAAAACAAACCGTTTTTGAAAAATCCAGAATAAAATTAGAATTGGAAATCAAGGTTTGGTAACTTGCGACAATTCCTCTCTCATCCTTTCGGACTTTGCGGGCGCTACCTGCGCGGCAAAGCTTACGAGGCCTTTCAGATGCGCCGCGAAATGCTTATGCTTGTCCCTGTTCTGGCTCTCTAATCCTTTTATCCTGCAATTATGTATGATCGCGCGCCACAGGCGCATCTTTTCGCGCGGTATATTTACTTTCTCGTTTACCACGAGTCCTGTCACCTTCTGCTGACTGCCTTTACGCGTAATGCGCATCTTTGACCTGTTTATCTTAAATTTTTCCCCGCGTATAATCTTCTTCAGAATGGGAATAAATCTTGAAAGCGAGGCCTTGAATTTCAAATCGCCTGAAAAAGTCATGTCATCAGCGTAACGCGTGTACGTACAGCCGAATTTCACTGCCAAACCATTCAACCGCCTGTCAAGCATGGCGCATACTACATTAGTCAATGCCGGGCTCGTGGGAAGGCCCTGCCTCAAAGCCCCCTTGACACAGCAGAGCCGCGCGAAAATACTGCTCAATTCACCTGAATACCCGAAATTCCTGAATGCGCAGTAAACACGCCATAATTTCACGCTGTCAAAGAAATTTTCAAGGTCTATATTTACGATAATTTCCGTTCCTGTATGCGGGAAAGCGTTGGTAGTTATGGAACGGCCTTTTGCAAAACCGTGCGCCGAACCTTCAACGCGCGCCTTTGAGAGTATTTCAGAAAGTATCCATCTTTGAATGCGCTTCATCCGTTTCTTAGGCGCGTAAATGGTGCGCGCACCGCCGGATTTCTTTGGAATGCTTACGACAGTATAATGCCATTCGGGATGTTTTACAAACCAATCCAATTCCTTATCTGAAATCTGCAGTTCCTGCAGAAGCTCCGCCCGGCCCGCGATAAGCGGCAGACGATTCATTTCCAGGCGCGTAAGCTCCGAAGGACCGCTGTCATTCCCAGCGGACTTTTGCGTCGGTTCATTTTCCCCGCCCTTATTTTCAACAGGCGAACCGAAAAGATTTTTGAAAAAATCACTTATAAGTCCCATATTCTTCAAATCAATTAGTGTTAAATCTGTTGTTAAAAAACAGGGGGAAAAGTAATTTTACAAAAGCACGAGCGCATTATTCCAGGGTTCTCAGGCGGTACGCGCAGCGGACCGCTTGACCCGAACCCTGAATAATGAAAAAGTAATCCCGGCATCGGGACATGCCCGGCGTAACGCCGGACTCTCCACTGAAGGAGACTCTAAAATTACTCCTCCCCCCTTAGCATACTTATCGGTAAAACCACATAATGCCTTTACTTGAGGAGGAAAAATGAAGGACATTGTCCGTTTCCCGTGAACCGGTTCCCGGTTTCCGTTTAAACGGGCCACGGCCCCAGAGTCTTAAGTCTTACGTCTTGAGTCACGACTCCAGACTCACAGACTCATATCCCACATCCCATATCTCATATCGCACATCCCAGCCTACGATTTGCCATTTTTCAAATTTGCCTTCAAGTATTCAAAGGCCTCCTGAGGCGTTTCCGCGAACACAAAAAGTTTTGCGTCCCGGCGGCTTATCATTCCGAGATTCATCAGCATATCAAAATCCAACACCTTCTGCCAGAACGATTTCCCATAGATGACTATCGGCAGTTTTTCCGTCTTGCTATTCTGCACAAGGGTAAGGACTTCGGACAATTCATCCAGCGTGCCGAAACCGCCCGGGAAAAACACCATGGCCTTGGCAATGCTGACAAACCAGAACTTGCGCATGAAGAAATAATGGAATTCAAAGCTCAATTCTCCGGATATATAAGGATTCGGCATCTGCTCAAAAGGCAGGCTTATGTTAAGCCCGATTGATTTGCCGCCCGCTTTCAAAGCGCCCCGGTTGGACGCCTCCATTATTCCGGGACCGCCTCCAGTGCATACGACATAGTGCCTGTGGTCGGAAAAATTACGAATAGACCATTCCGTAATAAGCCGCGCCAATTCTGCGGCTTCCGTATAATACCGCGACATATCCATTTCCCTTTTTGCAAGCGCGTAAAGCGCCTTGAATTTCTGCGGGGCATTGCCGTTATAAGCGGAGACTTTCTGCCTGATTTTCAGGAAGTTTTTCCTCGAGACTTCGGGCGGCTTAACGCGGGCCGAACCGAAAAACACCACCGTGCTTTTCACCCTGTATTTTTCAAACCGGGATTCCGGCTCAAGATATTCGCTGAGAATCCTTACCGCTCTCGCATGGGAACTGTTCAGGAATTTTTCATTTGCATACGCTTTCAGGGGTTTTAGCTGCTGTTTTTTTGGCATTTTATTTGACTCCAATAAAATTCAATATTATACGTGCGGCGCGGGTTGACGCGCCCGGGGTGCCGAGTTTAGCCGCTATGCCGGCGAGTTCATCATGCATCCGCCTCCATCTGTCCGGCGACAATATTGACACTGCCTCGCGCGCGATATTTTCCGGCGTCGCGCCGCCCTGCAGGAGTTCCGGCACTACGGTCCTGCCGGCCATTATATTAACAAGCGAATAATGCGGCAGATGCAGGACCACTCTTGCAATAAGCCCGGTTATGAAAGAAAGCTTATAAATTACCACCATCGGGGTTTTGAATATTGCGGTTTCAAGCGTAGCGGTTCCGGACGCCACGAGCGCGATGTCCGCGGCGCGCATTATATCGTATGTCCTGTAAAAAACCGGTATAAACTGGGCATCAGATGTAGCCGACAGGTTGTCCACGAATTTTCTGTCAATATTCGGGGCGCAGGCAAGCGCGAAAACAGTTGCAGGCAGTGTTTTATGTATTTCCTTTGTAGCGCCGAGAAGCACCGGCAGATGGCGTTTGAATTCCCCGAACCTGCTTCCGGGAAGAAGCGCAACGAGTTTCACATCGCCTTCAATGCCGAGTTCTTTCCTTAGAGGATGCGCAAATTTTTCTTCCGTAGTGATAGGCTGTATAATATCCAGCAGAGGATGCCCTGCAAATTCCGCCTCAATGCCGAATTGTTTGTAGAATTCCTTTTCAAACTCAAAAGCCACGATAACTTTATCAATAAACCGCGCGATCTTTTTCACCCTGCCTTTACGCCAAGCCCATATCTGCGGGGTGACGTAATATATCAGAGGAATTTTCAGTTTTTTGGCGAATGCCGCGAACTTCAAATTGAATTCCGGATAATCTATAAGCACTATGGCGGACGGTTTGTTTGCTTCCACATAAGCGGTCAATTTGCGGTAAATCTTATAAATACTTCGCAGATTCACTGCCACTTCAGTGACGCCGACCGAGGCATACTGGGTGGGGTCGGCAAGTATATCAGCGCCGGCGAGTTTCATTTTTGACCCGCCGAGCGCGGTGATTTTCAGGCCGGGCGCCGCGGATTTAAGCGCCTTTACGAGATTGGCTCCGTACATATCGCCGGAAGATTCGCCGGCCACGATGAACATTTCAGTCATATACAAGGAAACAAAAAATAGAATACAGAAAACAGAATGCGGACGACGATTTATCGGCCACGAAGGCACGCTATTGCCATAAAGCGTACAGGGAACAGCAAATTTATTTAAACGAACCACGCACGGACATCGTCCCCCGGAACCCGGCTCCCGGCTATTTACTTGCAGGTTTCATCAATGCTTTTCAATATTCTGTCGGCTACGCGCATAGCCGCGAGGGCCTGTTCGCCGGACACGACCGGCTTAGTCCCGGAGATTACGCTATTGACAAAAGATTCCAATTCGTTTTTTAAAGGTTCTTCATCAGGCACTTTCAATTCTTCTATTTTAATGAATTCCTTAAAAACAAATTCCTTCAAATCCGTAATATTCCGCAAGTCCACATCCGGAACGCTTTTGCCTTTAAGAAGAGTTTTGAGTTTTTCGGTTTTAGAATAAACCGTGCAGGATTTTTTCTGGGTATCTATGGTTACGCAGGACTCGGGCGAAAAAATGCGGATTTTTCGCACGGTCTTATCCGATATCCGGCTTGCCGTAAGATTGGCAACGCAGGAACCCGGAAATTTAAGCCGCGCGTTGGCAATGTCTATTTTATCGGTCAGCACGCAGGCGCCTGATGCGTCAACGGAGAGAGGTTCCGCGCCGGCGAAATGCATAACGAGGTCTATATCGTGAATCATCATATCATGGATAGCGCTGATATCTGTTGACCTGAACGTAAAATGGCTCAAACGGTGGCATTCAATGAATTTCGGCGAGCGCACATATTTCCCGGCCGCGATAACTGCGGGGTTGAATCTTTCCACATGGCCGGCCTGAATGGGAACGTTTTTTTTTGCCGCGAACTCCACGAGTTCCTGCGCCTGTTCAAGTCCGGGAGTGATGGGTTTTTCTATCAAGACAGGAATTTTATTAGCGATGAAAAATTTCGCGATTTCGAAATGAAACAGCGTGGGAGACGCAATTGTAACCGCGTCTATTTCTCCTGCGATTTTCCTGTAATCTTCCGCAGGTTTGGCCCCGCAGGTTTCCGCGACTGATTTAGCCCGTGCCAAATCCGAATCAACGACAAACGCGAGTTCGGCGCCGGGGATTTGGCTCAATATCCTCGCATGATGCCTGCCGAGATGGCCTACTCCGATAACTGCGGTGCGTAATTTTGACATAGACTATACGACTAAACAATTGAATGACGAAACAACTAAAACGACTGCGATTAATTGCCACGAAAAACACGAATGGACACTAAATCATAATCAGGGGGCAATAGTCCGACTCTACCAGCCTCAGTCATGACCATTATGGCTAAATCCTCTGCGCCTGCCTCTGCCGAAACGAAGCATCGGCTTCGTGCTTACGCACCGAAGTGCTTCAGCACGCAGGTGCGCGCAGGCAGGCAGAAAACGCGGAAATTAAGAACTCAGACTCTAATGCGCCGGAGACGCTTTACGGAGCCTTTCACGCGCCCTGCCCTGATTACCTTCATCAAGGGCCTTAAGAAAATTGACGAATTTAAGGACTTCATCAAACTGCGGCTGTTGTTCTTCAAGTATTTTAAGCGCCTGCGATTTGGGTATGCCGGAGCGGTACACGAGTTTCATTGCGTTTTTAATTGCCTGGATTTTTTCAGAACTGAACCCATGCCTGCGCAGGCCTATGACGTTAACGGCCTTAACCTTTGCAGGATGGCCTTCAACGGTCATATACGGAGGCACGTCATGGACAATTCTCGTAAGGCCGCCGACGAAGGATTTTTCTCCTATGGTGGCGAAATGATGAATGCCGGCGAGGCCGCCGAAATTGGCATCGCTTTCAATTTTCACATGGCCGCCGATTTGCACCGCGTTTGCCATAATAACGTTATCTTCAACGACGCAATCGTGGGCGATATGGCAATAGGCCATAATCATACAGCCATTACCGAAAAGAGTAACGGCTTCGCCTTTCGGACTGCCGGCGTTTACGGTAACGTATTCACGCAGAAGGTTATTATTGCCTATATTAAGATATACCTTTTCACCCTTATACGATATATCCTGCGGACCCGTACCGAGCACGGCATAGGAAAAAATGCGGTTATTTTCACCGATAGTGGTATAACCTTCTACGACGACATTATTGGCAATAACCGTGCACTTGCCTATTTTGACATGTTCGCCGATAATTGAATACGGCCCGATAACTACGGAGCTGTCAATCTCGGCTTTTGGATGCACTATTGCTGTAGGATGGATATTCATAGGCTCTCCTTTTGTAAAATCAGCCATTATCAACCCGCAGGTTGTCCCTTCATTGAGGGAAAAAACTATCCAACCGCAGAACTGCAAAAGCCCTGCAACAAATCAGCTTTGCTGATTTATTATATATATCGGACTTATTTTACTTTAACTGTGGTTTAAGTCAAGTGATTTCAAAATAATTCTTGCAAAAATGCCGGTTTTTGATAAAATAGCATGTATAGAAAGAAATGAAGTGACAGGCTGACAAAACGCCCGTCCCCCATTATTCGTTTTTCATAAGGCGGTGTAGCCAAGCGGTAAGGCAACGGTTTGCAAAACCGTGTATCTCCGGTTCGAATCCGGACGCCGCCTCTTTACGAAGAATGAAGGATGAAAAATGAATAATGAAGAACGACCCAGGACATGAACGGCAATTCCATATGTTCAATTTTTGATTCTCAATTTAGAAATAAAACATCCCTTTCTTCCCGCACTGCCGGTGATAACCTCATCTTCAGAGACCGTGTTTGTGGTTGTCGGCGGCGGGGTTGTAGTCTGGGTTTCCGCTGTTGTAACTACTGAGGGGCTGTTTGAAACCGACGCCCAATTGGGCACTTCATCGCCGGTTTTTATGGCAAAATAATATCTCGTACCGGAATTCAATCCTGTAATAGTAAATGATTCCTCTGTTCCGGGCGGCTGGGGGGTTGATTCGCCTGTCACCTGGGTCGCGGATTCCCAATTTGATGAAGTGATGGCGTCATTCCCGGCAAGATACCTTATATCATACTGATAGGCATTGCCTACATTACTGTCATCGCCCGACGCCGTCCACATAAGTGTAACAGTCGTCTTTGAGGTATTGACCAGCGTAAGATTTACGACCTGCGCCGGCGGGGTATTGTCAATAGACACATCCGGAAGAACTATCATAGTACCGTTGCTTGGTATGCCGTTGGTTATCATCCAGAACATGTAATAACCGTTTATAAGCTGAGAAGCTGAAGGCAATGTCAGGGTCAGAGACGTATTTGTCCACGTATTGGAAGGTATGGCGTACAATCGCGGGTTTTCCACGGAGCGCATGTAGAGAACGGGATAATTTGTCGGAGACGTTGAAGAAAAACTATTGCCGCTTGAACTGGAAGCCCCGGTAAAACGCGTACCCGTTATATTATATGTCGTTTCAGGGGATATTGTCGTGGGATAAGACGCCAGAGAAGGCTGCCAATCTATGGAATAATCAACCGTAGGCGTATAAATTTCAGCGGTATCTATGGGGCCGACCTCGCCGCACGCGATTAGCACTGTTCCATCCAGAAGCAGTGTAGCGCTGTGAGCGGCTCTTGCGGTGGCAAAAGACGGACAGGTAATCCACTTGCCCGTGGCGGTATCGTATATCTCCGATGAATTCAATGTTGACGTGTTATTCCTTCCGCCTGAAAGCAATACCCTGCCATCCCTGAGCAGAGTAGCGGTATGTTCCGACCTTTCAGTTGTCATATTATTAGAAACCGTAGACCAGCTTCCGGCATCCGGATCAAATATCTCCGCTGAATTAATCGTAGCCGTTCCGTCATAACCGCCGGTAACAAGCACATTGCCGCTCGGAAGAAGCGTTGCCGTATGGTAATAGCGCGCGATTTCCATTGATTCCGTAAGAGTCCATGTTTCACTGAAAGGATTGTATATTTCCGCTGTAGCGCCACCTCCCACGCCGCCGATCGTCATCACGAGGCCGCTCGTCAACATTACTGTGGAATGCCGCGACCTTGCGTAATTAAGGCTTCCGGTATAAGACCACGTGTTCGTATCGGGGTCATAAATTTCGCAGGAATCCATAGGGCCGGGATATCCGCCCACGATGAGCACTTTACCGTTCGGCAAAAGGGTTGTCGTATGCTTGTATCTTGCGGTATTAAGGTTTCCGCCGTAAATCCAAATACCCGTTGTAGGGTCAAAAATTTCCGTTATATTAAGCGCGTTTGTGCCGTCATAACCGCCCACGATAAGCACCTTGCCATTCGGCAGAAGCGTCGCAGTATGGTTATAACGCAATTTATTCATGCTGGTGGTATAAGACCACGTATCCGTATTCGGATCGTATATTTCAGTAGTCTTAATAACCGTATTTGCCAGCGATTGGCCACCGGAAATGAATACCTTACCGTCAGGCATGATTGTGGATGCAAATTTTGTGCGCGGCTCGTTAGTCATATCGGTAGTCGCCCAACTGCCTGTGGTGGGATAATAAAATTCCGAGTTGACCGAACCCGAGCCTACTCCGCCGATAATAAAAATCTGTTCCGAAGGCATTACTATGGAGACATGCTGTTCCCTCGCGACATTCATTGAACCGGTTTCATAAGCCCATACAGCCGCGATAGGGTCGTATATTTCAGCCGTATTATGCACTGTGGAACCGTCAGTACCACCGATTACTATAAGATTTCCGTCCGGCATAAGGGACGCGGTATGCTGATAACGGGAAGAGCCCATGGAAGCGGTTGTCGTCCATAATTTTGTCGTATAGTCATAGAGTTCACAAGCCTTCGGCGGCGGCGACGAACCGTTGTAACCGCCTGCGGCTAAAACCTTGCCGTTTTGCAGAAGCGAGGCCGTAAAACGCCATCTGCGCGTAATCATGGTGCCGGTTGCGGTGCAGATTCCGGTAGATGGGTCGTAGATATCGCAGACGTCGTGATACTGCGCGGTAGTCCTTCCGCCGGCAATCAAGACCGTATCATCAGGGAGCACCAGCATTGTATGTTCAGCCCTCTCCACAGTCATGTCGCCGCTTACAAGCCAAATGCCTGTAGTAGTATCGTAGATTTCAGTGGTTTCAAAATATTCGGTACCATCATAGCCGCCGGCCACGAATATTTTTCCATCAGGAAGCAATACTGAACAATGGTAATAGCGCGGAAAACTCATGCTGTTGATTACCGTCCATACCGCAGTATCGGGATTGTAAATTTCCACCTTGTTGGTCGCGCCTGATGAAGATTGGCCGCCTATGACCATAACCTTGCCGTTCTGCAAAAGCACCGCTGTATGGTACGCGCGGGCGTAATTCATGTTCTGCGTAGGAACCCATTCGCCGGTCGCAGGATCGTAAATTTCCACCGCATTCGTGGGACCGCTTCCGCCGCAGACAAGTATTTTACCGTTCAACATAAGCGTGGCAGTATGGCCGCCACTGCGCGGAGTTACCATGGTACCGTCAAGCTCCCATACGGAAGCCGCATAGGAAACGGATGCCGTTAAAACACAGAATACCAATGTTAAACACAATTTAAGCCGCATAGGTACTGTCCTTATGTTAGTGACCAGCAGTCAGTGACCAGTGGCCAGAAATTAATGGCTAAACAGCAAATCAATGATGTTATAAGGTTATTATATCACACTATAAGCACAAAGTCAAATTATGAATCTATACTTTTAATCAATAATAGTCAAGCAAAAATTGAATAAAGGGTCTAAGAGTCTGGAGTCTGAGAGTCCTGGGTCGTAACTCAAGACGCAAAACTCAATGGCCGTAGTCCGTTACCCGTGGCCCGTATTCGGGACCCGGGAGCCGAGGTCCGAGACCCGACGACTGGGAACCGACGTCCGGCACCCGGAATTCGGCCCCCGGATCTCGGTACTCGGAACCCGTAGCTCGGACAACATCCTTCCTTCTCCATTTTTCCTTCTTCATCCTTCGTTTATGCTTGACATTTCCGGAAATACAGCTTAAAATAATAGAGCGAAACGGTGATTAAGAAAATTTTACGGATAATCAACCACGAATGAACACGAATACACGCATAAACTCTTTTGAGGATTAATATGAAGCAGGTCATTATAATCGGTTCAGGCCCTTCAGGCTATACGGCGGCTGTTTATACGGGCCGCGCCAATCTGAGCACCCTTGTAATAGAAGGCTCTTCCGCGGGCGGCCAGCTGATGCTGACTACGGAGGTGGAAAATTTCCCCGGCTTTCCCGACGGCATCCGCGGCGGCGAACTGATGATGCGCCTGCGCCAACAGGCGGAAAAATTCGGGGCTGAATTCGTAATGGAAGACGTCAAAAGCGTTGATTTCTCAAAAAGGCCGTTTACGCTGGAATACGGCGGCATTAAAGAACAGGCACAGGCGGTCATCATCGCTACCGGCGCTTCACCGAAATTGCTCGGTCTGCCTGCCGAAAAAACCTTAATGAGCCGCGGAGTCTCCGTATGCGCCACATGCGACGCGCCGTTTTTCAGGAATAAAATCGTTATAGTTGTCGGGGGAGGCGACGCGGCGCTGGAAGAGGCGTCAGTATTGGCAAAATTCGCATCTCATGTTTCCATAATACACCGGCGCGATGAATTCCGCGCCTCAAAAATCATGCGCGACAGGATCATGCATAACCCCAAAATAAGGCCCGTCTGGAACAGCGTCGTAACTGAAATATCGGATGCGTCCAAAGGCAAGGTAACCGGCGTTAAATTGAAAGACATCAACACCGGACTGATAACGGATTTGCCGTGCGACGGTGTCTTCCTGGCAATCGGCCATAAGCCAAATTCCGATTTATTCAAGGGGCAATTGGAATTGGACGAGAACGGGTATATCGTGAAAAAGAATTTCACGCAGACCAGCGTAGAAGGCGTGTTTGTTTGCGGAGACGTAGCTGACCCGCGCTACAGGCAGGCGATAACGGCCGCGGGAGCCGGATGCGCCGCGGCCCTGGACGCGGAAAAATTCCTGGAAACACTATGACCGGGAGCCGGGTACCGGGCACAGGGTCTCGGACGCCGACTCTCGACTCCAAATTCCAGGAGACGCAACATGTCGCGTCTCTGCAATATTATGCCCATTCGGAGCTTCGTTCCGTCCCTCGTCCCTGTTCCTCTGCATACTAACTACTATTTACTTATCCTTCGTTTCGTACGCCGTCCCTCGATGCTCGCTACTCACTACTCGCTTCGTCCGTCCTTCCTTCTCCATTTTTCATTATTCATTCTTGGTTTTTGATTCTTCTTTTATTTTTTCCGCAAGCTGTTTCAGGAATGATTTCAGGCGGGTGCGTTCCGAATCCGGAAAATCCATGAATTTTACCCCTATATATTCCATATCCTTTCCCTCTTCCCTGATGATATGCGCGACCTTGCAATCCGCCAATATTACATCGCCCGTATAAGGACCTTCTTTTTCCGCTTCATCCGGCATTATAAGCGAAAGCGCTATTTTCAGCGCCTTTGAATCCGAATTTTTCATGTAATATTTATAGAATACGCACTGCGGATCCATTCCGCCTTTTCTGAATGACTTACAATCCGGGCAGAATTTATATTCAAAACACAACCCGCCGAGGCTTATATCCACGGTGCTTGTCTTAAGCACAACCTTTGAAGCATTGCTCTGCCCCATTGTCAGGGTCAAGGTCAGATATATAGGCAGGCGCGGATAACGCCTGCGTTCAAGACCGTCTATCTTGATATCCAGGGCGGTTTCCACGGCCTCATAGAGCGAATTAAGGAATATCGGCCTTTCTATAGCCGCGTAAGCGCCGCGCTTGATGGCGTCTTCTTTCACCTGTTCATTGCCAAGAAACGCCGATGACACGAAAATGACGGGTATATTCATGGACTCTTCTTTTATGAAATTCAAGATATCATACCCGTTCCTGTCCTGCATCTCAACTGCGGAAACGACCGCGTCAATCTTTTCGGACAGCAATACCCTTTCAGCGTCTTCCACGGAAAAAACGGCCGTAACGGACAAGTTGGGCGCGCCAAGCTTCTCCTTGAGAACCTCTATGACCATCGGCATATAATCGATTACCAATACCCGTTTCATAACAGGCTATTTTAGAATCATTTGCTTTTAAGTCAATAGTTTTTTGATAACCGGCCAGTGAACGACGACGAATACAACAGGAACTCCAAGAAACTTGTAAAAGACACGAGCGACCGTAAAAACCTACCCTGCCGCAGTCCTGCAACCGAAGGATGACTGCAAGAGACGCAAAACATGTTGCATTTCTATCCATATTATGTTCATTTGGGTCTTCTTTCCGTTCCTCGTCATCCTTGGTTCGTGGTCCCTCGCGACTCAGTTCACCCTGAGTCCCGACTAAAAACGGGACGAAAGGCTACTGACTACTCTATTCGTTAGATTCTTGACTTAGGACATAGAGGCCGTGGCCCATTTTCTGTGGTCCGTATTCGGGACCCGAGACCCGGGAGCCGAGGTCCGAGACCCGACGACCGGGAACCGACGTCCGGCACCCGGAATTCGGCCCCCGGATCTCGGAACCCGAAGCTCGGACAACGTCCTTCATTCTTCATTTTTCATTTTTCTTCCTTCATTATATTCCTTGACTTTTACCGTATATTTGATTAAATATCACAATCATGCGAATTTAAGATACAAGATTTTATGCGGAATTCAAGAACTAAGACACTTAACTCCGTACCCCCTAAACCCCTAAACTCCGTATCTCTTTAACCCCGTATGACCAAAATTTACATTGCCTTCCTATGGCACCATCACCAACCGTATTATAAAGACATTGTGACAGGCCGATTCGCAATGCCCTGGGTGCACAAACACGGCATCAAGGACTACTACGGCCTCGCGGCCTTATGCAGTCAATACCCGAAAATCCGCATGAATTTCAATCTCGTGCCATCCCTGCTTTCGCAGATACAGGACTACTCCGACAACAATGCACATGACATTTTCCTGGAACTGTCCGCCAAACCGGTGTCGGAATTATCCATCAGCGAAAAGACATTCATCCTTAAGAATTTCTTCTCCGCCCAGCTTGATACGATGATAACGCCTCATGAACGCTATCACGAATTATACGCCAAGACGCGAAATGAATACAAATCCAACGAGCAATTCGTCAAAATATTCTCCGACCAGGATATACGCGACTTGCAGTGCTGGAACAACCTCGCATGGTTCCATCCCGTGCTGTTTGAATCAGACCCGCATTTGTTTGAATTAAAAAACAAACAACGCGAATTCTCAGAGAACGACAAGAATTACATCCTGACCAAGATCCACGACACCCTCGCCCAGATAATACCCCTGCACAAGAAACTCCAGGATAACAAGCAGATTGAAATAAGCACAACCCCGTTCTACCACCCCATACTGCCCCTGCTGTGCAACATGCAATCCGCGAGGGTTGCCATGCCAAACGTACCCCTGCCGCACGGAAATTTTGATTTCTGCGTCGACGCCGACAACCAGCTGAAGAAGGCGGTTGATTTCCATACTCAGGCCTTCGGCGCGCCCCCGAAAGGGCTCTGGCCGAGCGAGGGTTCCGTCAGCCCTGAAATCCTGCCGTTTATAGCCAAAAACGGCTTCAGCTGGTTCGCCACCGACGAACTCAACCTCTTCAACACCATCAACCGCCACCTTAACAGGAACGCGAACGGCGAACTTGATTCGCCTGAAATCCTGTACAAACCTTATAAAATCACGGTTAACGGGTCAACCGTACACGTTATATTCAGGGACCACAAACTCTCCGACATGTTCGGATTTGACTACCAGCGTTATGCGCCTGAAAAAGCGGTCAACGACTTCTTCGGACGGCTTGAGTACCTGAAAAACCGGACCACCGACGACTCACCGTTCCTCGTCAGCATAATTCTTGACGGAGAAAATCCGTGGGAACATTACCCGAACAACGGAATGGACATGCTGAGGCCCCTGTTCAAACGCCTCTCGGAAACGCCCGGCATTGAAACCGTAAGAATAAGCGATTTTATAAACAAGTTCCCGAATACATGCGGAGAATTAAAACATATACATTCCGGCTCGTGGATTAAAAGCAATTTCTCCATCTGGGTCGGCGAGGATGAGGACAACGCCGCGTGGACCTGCCTGCGCAAAACGCGGGAAGTCCTTGAAGCCGCCGCCAACGACACAAACGTCTTTCCCGCCCGGCTGAAAAAGGCGTGGGAATGCCTGTATGCCGCCGAAGGAAGCGACTGGTTCTGGTGGTACGGAAACGATTTCTTCACGCCGCTCGCCGCGGAATTTGACGGGCTGTTCAGGAAACACCTCATGAACGCGTTTTCGTTCCTGCGGCTTGATGTGCCGGCATTCCTCTACGAACCCATAAAACACTATTCCGCCCAGGGGAATACGATAAAAAAACCCGAAAGTTTCCTTAATATCAATCTGGACGGGAAAATCAGCAGTTATTTCGAATGGATCTCAGCAGGCAGGTATTCGTCCCGGCAGGACAAGACCGTCATGGAAAAAAGCGAATCGGGTTTTTTCAGCGACATCTACTTCGGCTTTGACCGCGACAACATATACCTGCGGCTTGATACTTCGAAAAACCCGCGGGAATCCTTTGATGACGACATGAATGTCCACATAATCTTCACTAAACCTTCGTTCAAAAAGATTGTCGTTAAAGATTTGAAAAAAGAAATTAATTTTTGTATAATCTCCAAGCCTTCAAACGAGTGCAGTATGCCGGTTTTTTCCGTTGCCATGCGGGATGTCATGGAAATTGCCTGCCCGCTTTTCAAGCTCGGCTTTAACCCCGAAGATACTGTAGAATTCTGCGTGGAGCTCAAAAGGGATGATACCGTCATAGAACGCGTCCCTTCGCAGACCATGCTTAAATTCCAACTGCCGCCGAAGGATTTTGAAACGGTGAACTGGCAGGCATGAAGGATTCTAAGATTCAAAGATTAAAAAGATTCAAAGATTAAAAGATTGGAAAATTGTTAATAATTTTTAATTGAGGTTAAAAAATGCCTGAACTCAGAAAAGACCCTGTCGTAGGCCGATGGATAATTATTGCGCCGGAACGCGCCAAAAGGCCGGACGACTTCAAACTGCCGCCGGTAGTTTCTACCATGGCCGGAAATTGCCCGTTCTGCGAAGGCCATGAGAAGGTAACGCCCAAGGAGATATTTGCCGTGCGCAAGCCTGAATCGCATCCGAATGAAGCCGGATGGAGCGTCCGGGTCGTGCCAAACAAGTTTCCCGCGCTTATGATAGAAGGCGACCTTGACAAACACGGCGAAGGCCTTTACGACATCATGCGCGGAGTCGGCGCCCATGAAGTCATAATTGAATCCCCCAAGCATATCGTCAGCCTGACTGAACTCTCCGTGGAAGAAATACAGCACGTGATAAACGCATATTGCGAACGCATGCAGGACTTAAAAAAAGACGTACGCCTTACATATGCGCTGGTATTCAAAAACGTCGGTGAAACGGCCGGCGCGTCTCTGGAACATTCGCACTCGCAAATGATAGTCACGCCTATCGTGCCGTATAACGTGGAAGCGGAAATGAAAGGCGCGAAAAAATATTACGACTATCGCGGCAGATGCCTTTTCTGCGATATGGCAAAACAGGAAATCTCATTCGGCGAACGAATAGTAGCCGAGGAACAGAACTTTGTCGCCTTCGCGCCGTTTGCCCCGAGATTCGCCTTTGAAACGTGGATACTCCCTAAAAAACATTCGGCGCACTTTGAAAATACTCCGAAAAATTACCACCCCGAACTCGCGCACCTGCTGAAAACCACGCTTTCAAAAATAGAAAAAGCATTGAACAAACCGCCTTACAATTACCTTATTCATTCAAGCCCGTTTGACACAAACGACCTTGAATATTACCACTGGCATATGGAAATCATTCCGCGCATCACGCGCGTGGCAGGCTTTGAATGGGGAACGGGATTCTACATCAACCCCGTCCAGCCGGAAAACGCGGCTAAGTTCCTGAGAGACGTAAAGTAGAGTTCTGATTGAAGCTCCCTGTAGCAAGCTACAGGGAATCTTCTCGCCTAAGGAAAACGAATGTTATATTGTGCCTGCTTACCCTGCAGTCCTTCGCTACGGCTCAGGATAAACTCACTGCAGGGAATTCGCAGGCAGTGACGATTAAATCTGATTTTAACACATGGAATGGCAAATTTTTGTTTTCATTGCCGGCATCCTCTTCGGCGGCATCAGCGTATGGCTGTTGCTCAGGAATTCGGCCGGAAATACGGCCGGTCTGCTCCAACAGCATGCCCTGCAAAAAGACGCCGAAATATCACGCCTCCAGGCCGCCCTTGACGAAGAACGCACCGCGCGCGCAAAGGCGGATACACTCCTGGACGAAACGCAAAAGAACCTCGCTGAACAAAAGAAACTCCTTGACGAGGCGGCCAAACGGCTTTCCGACGCATTCACCGCGCTTTCAAAAACAGCCCTTGATTCAAACAATAAGGCATTCCTTGAACTTGCGCGTACGTCCCTGCAGACGATAATCGCCGAGGCTAAAGGCGATATCGGCAAAAAACAGGAAGCCATTGACGGCCTTATAAAACCCATCAATGAAACCCTTAAACGTTATGAAGAACAGGTAAAACAGCTTGAACAGTCGCGGCAAAAGGCATACGGGGGTTTGGAAGAACAATTGAAATCCCTCAACGCCTCCCAGCTGTTACTCCAGAAGGAAACCGGCAATCTCGTAAATGCACTGCGCGCACCGCAGGTACGCGGCAGATGGGGCGAAATCACGCTCCGCAAAGTTGCCGAACTCTCCGGCATGTCGGAACATTGCGATTTTACCGAACAGGTCTCCGTGGATACGGAAGAAGGCCGCCTGCGGCCCGATATGATAGTGCGGCTTCCCGCAAACAGGAATATCGTAGTGGATTCCAAAGTGGCTTTATACGCCTATATGGACGCCGTCGCGTCCGTTGATGAACTAACAAAAAATGATTTTCTCAAAAAGCACGCAAAACAGGTCAAGGACCACGTCTCGCAGTTAAGCAGTAAATCTTACTGGGAACAATTCGAAAACAGCCCGGAATTCGTGGTAATGTTCATGCCCGGCGAATCGTTCCTCAGCGCCGCTTTAAGCATGGACAACACGCTCATTGAAGAAGCAATTCAGAAAAAAGTCATCATTGCCACGCCTACAACACTGGTGGCGCTCCTGAAGGCAATCGCCTACGGCTGGCGCCAGGAACAGGTGGAAAAAAACGCCATGCAGATATGCGGCCTCGGAAAGGAAATGTACGAACGCATGGCAAAATTTATTGAGCACATGTCAAAGGTTGGCTCATCGCTCGAAAAGGCAACAGACTCTTACAACAGCGCCGTAAGCTCCATAGAAAGCCGCGTAATGGTGACAGCGAGGAAATTCAAGGAACTCGGCGCCGGCACCCAGACAGACATACCGGAAATCCCGCAGATAGAAATAGCCCCTAAGAGCATTTCAACGCCGGAAGAGAAAGAGTCACGAGTCCTGGAGTCCGGAATCTAAGAACGAAAATAGATTCAAGCCCTGTAAATCACTGCAAATCACTTACCTGTTGACAATTCCAGTCTTCTACGGTATAATATTATTAAGTAAGAAGTTATCTATTTTCTGCATTGGACATTCAACCATGGAAGAAATCCGCCAATTTTTTGAGGGGCATCTGGATATCGTATTTCTGATATACGGCGTGTCTTTCATAATAATGGGTATAGCCGTACTGTCGCAGCCAAGGCATGAGAGCCGGTTCAAGCTTTCAGATATCCTGTGGCTTCTGGTCACGTACGCCTTCCTGCATTCAATAGGCGACTTCTACGACATGCACGCCGTGTACGGCATTAAGAACAGCTTCGTCGCGCATTTCACGCATTTCACAACCTACGTTTCTTATATGTTCTTTTTTGAATTCGGCAGACGGCTTACCGGCTTATCGCGGAAAACGCTCCAGTGGTGGATTCTGCCGGCGATTACCGCAGGCATTACCGCGGCCAGCGCTTTAACCGCGGATTTTCATACTACCCTTAACGTACTGGTCGGTTACTTCATACGCATCCCTGCCGGCGTAATGGCGGGCATGGGATTTATCTGGTATTACAACCGCGAACGTGAAATACTGAAACCCTTGGAGGTGAAAAAATATTTTGCCGCGGCAGGCATAGCCTTCTTGATCTGGTCGTTTTTCTGCGGGGCCTGCAGGGCCAGGGCAAATTTTTTCCCGGCAAATTGGCTCAACACGGAGTCATTCGCACAGCACATTTACGTGCCTGTGTACGTATTCCGAACCGCCTGCGCCATAGTCGTTACGGTATCCGTAGTAAAAATACTCCGTATTTTTGAATGGGAACGCGTACGGCAGTTAAAACTGGAAATGGAACAAAAAGAACAGGCGCGGGAAGAAGTCAAGCGCAGGTCCGACATGAGGGCCATATTCAATTCTATCCTCAAGTATTCCCTTGAGCCGAATATATCCCGGGAAGAAATCCTTAAATACGCCCTTGACCTTCTGCTCGGAATACAGTGGCTTTCGCTTAAATCCAAAGGAAGCATGTTCCTCGTTGAAACCGACCCGAACCTTCTTATCTTAAAAGCCCAAAATGCCCTTCCGGAATCCCTTTTGAAATCATGCGCTATTATCCAGTTCGGCCAGTGCCTGTGCGGCCAGGCGGCGCTTACGCAGGAAGTCCGGTTTGAGAACCACCTTACCGAACAGCATACCGTAAGGTACGAAGGCATCATCCCGCACGGCCATTACTGCGTGCCTATTGTGTCAATGGGCAAAACACTCGGCGTAATGAACCTGTACGTCAATGAAAACCACCCCCGTTCTAAAATGGAGGAGGAATTCCTGCGCACCGTGGCTGACACGCTCGCCGGAATACTCGAACGCAAAAATGCCGAAATTGAACAGCTGAAATCAGAAAAAAAATACCGCAGAATCATCAATGATTCCTTTGACCCGATTATAACTCTCAACGCGCACATGGAAATTACCGGCTGGAACAAGGGAGCCGAACTTATATTCGGCTACGGAGAACAGGAAGCCCTCTGCAAACACATCAATTTCCTTTTCCCCGCAGGGCAAAAAAACGACGTAAAACCGGACTGGACAGCATTAAAAGAAAAAGGGGTCATCAAAAACTCCATAGTTAAATCCGCCGCGAAAAACAATAAAATTATTTTTGTCAACATTACGGCAAGCAGTCTCGGAAAAGAAGGCTTCAGCGTAATAGCGCGCGACGTAACCAGTGAAAAAATGATAGACCGGATGAAATCGGATTTCGTATCCAACGTGTCGCATGAATTGCGCACCCCGCTCACATCCATCAAGGGTGCCGTCGAATTGCTTCTGACCGGAGCCGAAGGACCGCTTTCGGATTCGCAGAAGGAATTCCTCACTATAGTCAAAAATAATTCCGCAAGGCTTATCAAGCTTATAAGCGACCTGCTGGATCTTTCCAAAATTGAAGCAGGCAAGATTGAAATGGAAATAAAGCGGGCAAGGCTGGGTAAAATTATCGCGGACGCGGTGACGGAAATCAAAATGATAGCGGTCAACAAGGGGATAAACATATCTGTCAGGAACGGTGAAAACAGCGCCGAAATACTCTGCGATGAGAACAGGATAAGACAGGTACTGATAAACCTGATGGGAAACGCAATAAAATTCACTCCTCAGGGCGGCGCAATAACGGTAACCCTTGAGGAAACCGAAGAATGGCTCCAGATAAACGTGACTGACACAGGCACGGGCATAGCTAAAGAAGATTTTACCAAATTGTTTGAAAAATTCCAGCAGTTGGATTCCTCGTCAACGCGACCCGCAGGAGGCACCGGCCTGGGATTGGCAATCAGCAAATCCATAGTGGAAGCCCACAAGGGAAGAATATGGCTTGAAAGCAAACTGGGCCAGGGAAGCACCTTCTCTTTCGCCCTGCCGAAAACAAAAGAGGATTCTGCCGTACCGGCCGAACCCGTTAAAGAGAAAAAGGATATACGTATTGAAACCCAAGCCATTATCCCCAACCACGCGCCAGCCGGCATTAAGAAAATACTGGTCGTTGACGACGATGAAGATATCGCACGCGTTATAAGGGGACATCTGGAAAAAGAAGGGTATGAAGTCATCGTCGCGCACTCGGGCCTGGACGCGGTAAAAAAAGCCGTGGAACTCCAACCGCATCTTATAACACTGGATGTGCTCATGCCTAATATGGACGGGTTTACCGTGGCGGAACTGCTTAAACAGAATCCCAAAACCCAGAACATACCGGTGGTAATAGTATCCATCGTTTTTGACAAGGAAAAAGGCTATAAATTGGGCGTCGCGGATTACATAACCAAACCGTTTGACCATGAAAAACTCATACAAAGCATAAAAAGAATAGAAATGGAACGCAGTGACAAGCTGAATAAGAAAAAAATATTGATAGTGGATGACGATTCAAACGTGGTAGCACTGCTGACAATGGCATTAACGGGCAAAAATTACCATACCTTCGGAGCGTATGACGGCTTCCAGGCAATAAGCATCGCGAAAAGAGAAAAACCGGACATCATCATACTGGATTTGATGCTCCCTGAGATGGACGGCTATGAGGTAATAAAAGTGTTGAAAAACGACCCTGAAACTGCCGATATCCCCATAATAACAATAACAGGACGGAATGAACCCGCGGACGCGGAAAAAACCAGAGAACTTGGCGTAAAGGAATACCTGCTCAAGCCGTTTACGACAAAAACACTGCTGGATGAACTTGACAATATTATAACAGAAGGCGATAAAACTCAAAACAAGAGGTGATGCCATGCGAAAAAAGAAAATTTTTCTCGCGGATGACGAAGCCGACATACTGAAGGTATTAAAGCGTTTCCTTGAACTTGACGGCTTTGAAGTTACAACGAGTTCTGCCGGCAAAGACGCCTTGAACAAAATCAGCTCGGAAATTTTTGACCTGCTTATCCTTGACGTCATGATGCCGGAAATAAACGGATGGGAAATCTGTAAAAAAACAAAGGCGAACCCTAAAACAAGAAACGTGCCTGTAATCATATTAACCGCGAAATCGCAGAACGTGGACGCCATAATGAGCTACGAATGCGGCGCGGACGAATACGCGACCAAGCCGTTTGATTATTCCGAATTGTCCGTGACGATAAAAAACCTCCTTTCAAAGGATGAAACAAAATAACTTATGCCTTCAACCGCATCAAGGGGACAAATCCTGGATGTCCTTCTCAGAACCAGCAGGATTACGGAAGAACAGGCGTCGGCGGCAATGCTGAAAAAACGCGAAACCGAGGAGCCGATTGAGCAGGTTTTGATAAAACAGGGGCTGTTGAAACAGGAAGATATCCCGCAAATACTGGAAAAATATTTCAGAACGCCCTTCGCAGACCCGGGCTCGCAGGACGTTGACAAGGACGTTTTCGGCACACTGCCTGAAGAAATCATACGCAAATACAAAGTAATTCCCATAGGGAAAAAGGGAAATGAAATCACGCTGGCAATGGCCTTTCCAAACGACGTCGTTACGCTGGACGACATACAGATTATAACGGGTTACGCGCTAAGGCCGGTATGCGCCCTTGAAAGCGCCCTGCACGCGCTGATTGAACAATTTTACAACCGCGAATCCGCGGCTGAGAAAACGGAAAACACCCAGGTATTCCCAGACATGGAAAACAAAACCGGCGCGGCAGACGGCACCCCTATAATAGAACTGGTTGATTCCATCATGGCCGGCGCCGTAAAAGCAAGGGCAAGCGATATCCATATTGAGCCGCAGGAAAAATACCTGCTTGTGAAATACAGGATTGACGGGATATTGAATGAAGGCAGATTTTATTCCAAGGAACTCCAGCCGCTGATAACGTCACGCGTAAAGATAATGGCTAACATGGACATCTCCGAAAAACGCCTGCCCCAGGACGGGCAGATACGCGCCGTACTGCATAAGAGGGATATTGATTTCCGCGTATCAACCCTGCCGGCAAAATACGGGGAAAAAATCGTCATACGCGTATTGGATAAGAACAATTTCATCCTTGACATACCCTATCTCGGATTCCTGCCGGAAACCCAAGCAAGGTTTGAGGAAGCGCTGAACGCGGTCAACGGCATAATACTTGTCACGGGCCCGACCGGAAGCGGCAAGACCACTACGCTCTATTCCGTACTGAACAAAATCAAATCCCCTTCAAAAAATATCATTACGCTTGAAAATCCCATTGAATACGACCTCCTTTCCGGCAGGGCCAGGGAAGGCGGGATAACTCAGGTGCAAATCAACCACAAGATAGGGCTCACATTCGCGAACTGCCTCAGGGCAAGCCTCCGGCAGGACCCTGACGTAATACTCGTAGGAGAAATAAGAGACGAAGAAACCGGCAAGGTGGCTATGAACGCGGCCCTCACAGGACATCTGGTCTTGAGCACTCTCCATACAAATGACGCCGTCAGCACGATAACAAGACTGACCGATATGGGAATAGAACCTTTCCTCATCGCGTCTTCACTCATCGCGATACTGTCACAAAGGCTGGTGCGCACACTCTGCCTTAACTGCAGAGAGCCGTACAAACCGCCGAAAAAAATCGTAGAAAGCCTGAAAATAAAATCCCCGGACGGAGAAGAAACGAACGTAATGTTCTACAGGCCGAAGGGATGCGAAAAGTGCGGAAATACCGGATATAAAAGCAGGACCGGAATATTTGAACTCCTGCTGGTAAACGAAACCATCAAAACGCTCATTATCGAAAAAGCGGGGACGAATCGCCTGCGGGAGGAAGCGCAAAAAACCGGAATGATACCCATGAAAGAGAACGGCATACAACTCGTTGCCAAAGGCATAACAACAATGGCTGAAATTATGAGGGTCAGCCCGGGATAACTTGTTATTCCATAAGCCAAAAATCCTATTTTACTCTTTCCTGGCGTCTTTGACATAATTACTGCCATGCAGGGATTTGGCGCGCTTTTTCAATTCCGCCGCTATCTCGGACACCTGGCCGGGATGGGTAATGGGCCTCCTTTCATTCGTCACTACGGCAATTGAAATTGACATCAACGGAAAACAAACTTCTTTACCCTGCCTGTCCTGTCCCTGAATATGCCCGCAATTACGATCAGCCTCGTCATACTGCAAAAGGCTGAATGCATCAAAAGACTTGATGATGCCATTGCACACGCTATCCTCATAACCGGAAAGCATTATAACAATAAAATCGTCGCCTCCTATATGGCCGATAAAAGCATTTTTCACGCCCGAATCCCTGACTGCATCCATAATCAGACGTGAAGTCTGAAAAAGAACACTATCGCCTTTCTGGTAGCCATATCTGTCGTTATAGGATTTAAAATTGTTTATATCCAAATAACAAACCGCGAATTTTTCATTGCCCTTGATGCGCTTCTGTATTTCTTCGGCAATGCTTATATTACCAGGCAGGCCCGTAAGAGGATTGGCGGAAAGTATCTGTTGTTTGCGGCGCAGGAGTTCTTCTATGCGCGCCTCCAACTCGTCAAAATCAAACGGCTTTGTAACGTATTCGTCGGCTCCGGATTTTATGCCGGAAATCTTATCAACAGTCTGACCTTTTGCCGTCAGAAAAATAATCGGTATAAGCGAAGTGACGACGCTCTCTCGCAATTTGCGGCACACGCCGAACCCGTCCAGATGCGGCATCATTACGTCAAGCACAATCAAATCGGGGTTCGCGCCTTCCACCTTTTCCAGCGCCTCTATGCCGTCTGATGCCTTTGCCACATCATAACCTGCATGCTCCAGCCTGTTGCCGAGTATTTTCAGAATATCCGGCTCATCGTCAACAATAAGTATTCTTGCTTTAGCCATTCTTACAGCCGCACTCCTTGAAATTTACGCACACATACTAAATATATATTGGAGAATAAAGCATCACAGCCGCGACCGAAGGGAGTCCCGCGACTGAGCCAACAGGCGAAGAAGTCCCGACCGTAGAGTCGAGATAGCGAAGCAAAGAATAAATTTAAGATATAAGATTTCAGATTTAAGATTTCGCCGACGCATTTCACGAAAATTTTAATTCTTAAATTTCAATGCTTTTTATATAGTCTTCTTTCGCCATCATTCGCATAACACTATATTCCTGTTCTCGTTATACGCGTCAATCAGCGCCTTTGCCTGTTCTGCCCTTGCAGACGGCACCACAGCTTCTTTCATTTCCAGGGCGCACACATATACGGCCCTGCCGCTCTTGTAACTGCCTTTGCCGGTGAACGCTCCGGTATCCGTGTCTATCTCCCTCTGCGCGGGAATGAATGCCTTTCTGCCTCTTAATGCCGGCCCTGAAATGACAAACGTCTCCTTGATCCTGCAGGGACCGAATATCTTTACCGGCACCTCCCGCCCTGTGACTATCAGCCATTCGGGCAGATCAAACGTAAATCTCGGCAGATTCAATGCGTTTTGCTTCTGCTTTTCAGGCGCGTTATCGCCGAAACAATCTGCAATTTCAAACCTCGCCTGCGCGGACATTACCGGATATGAAACGCCTTTTATTTTCAGCGATTTAATCTCCGCCTTGCCGCCGAACGCGTCCAGCTTCTGCCTCACAAAATCCCTGATTGCTTTTTCCCCGCTCTCAAAACTCCAGAACGGATTGAAATACCCGGTAAAACGGAAATCCGCCGTACCTGCCATAATATAATCCTTATCTATCGCGAAATTTACACGTACTTCCGCCGTATTGTCCTGCGCCGCAACCGCCTGCGCGGGCAATATTCTAACCCCGTTCTTTTTCAGAACCGCAATATCCCCTGTAGGCCTTGTATTTTTCGCTTTGCTAAAATCATAAGTCGTATCAAGCCATACAGGTTTTTTGTTCAAAGTCACAATCACGCCGCATTTGTTGAATTGCGCGGGCAATGCCGGATTCGTAAATTCCGTATCAGTGCCGAACGCTATTTCGCTTTTTACGCCGGCAGTTTTCAACATCGCGTAAAGCAGAACTGATTTTTCAACAGGATTTGCGTAATGGGTCATAAAGATTTCTTCAACCGCCCTGGGAATGCATACCGCTGTTTCCATGGCCACTGACGCGCTTATGTCAATATGATTCAAACTCTTCTGCACGTAGCCGTAAACTGCGTGAACCTTGTCAAGAACCCCCTTTTTGCCCGCTGTCAGCTCCTTGACTTTTGCCTTTAACTGCTTGGATGTCCGCGCTAAAGAACCGCCTATCCTGCCGGCAAAAGCCCCGGCAACGTTCTGCGGATTGGCCGCAAATGCAATTACCGATGCGAGTTCCTGCCTGGAAGGCGCGTTTTCAGCCTCAAGAAGCGCCGGCACATTATTAAAAGACCACTTAAAAGTCTTCATGCCCGCGGCGGACGAAATCTCCGGCTGGGCGGAAATCCCGCTAACCCCATTTCTATACGAATGAGAAAATTGCATGTCTTCAGGCACTGTCACTGAAAATTCCTTTTTTACCGCCGGGAAATAGGTACCGACAAGTTCCTCGCCGGCGAAAAACGGGCGCGGGGATTTGTCGGCAATCTTCAACTCCAGCTCCGTAACCGCGTTTATTTCAAGGCCGATAAGACACACGAGTTTTTCCTGGACATGGCACAGCCCGGGCGCCCTGGCGAACGCCGGAGGAAGAAGGTCTGTCACAGCGTGCGGTGTAATGGGAATCACCCTGCCGTCCTGAGTAACGGTCTGCGCCTTGAGCACTTCCACATCCTGCGACCGGGTATTATACCAGAACCGCTGGTCTGAAAAAGCAGTCATGCCCTTCTGGGTCAGGATTTTTATTCTCTGAATAATGTGCCTTGTAAACGAACAATCCTTATTTATTGTAACGTTTTTCACATCTTCAAGGATAACAAGGTCAAAATTGTGTTCCGGCATTATTATATTCTCCTTATTACTGATTCATCCCAAATCCTGGAGCTTAAATTTCGTAAATCACGTACGATTCGCAGAATTTTTTCACGGCGTCAATTACTTTTTTATATTCCTTATACATTTCCTTCGGGAACTGGCGTTTTACCAGCGCGATTTTACCGCTGAGCACTATCTTGTTTTTTACAGTCCTGCACGACATCTTCGCATGAGCGACCGGGCAGGATAGATCAAAATCATCCGGCTGTAACGATATTTTCGCGCCCTTTGGAAGCACGATGGTTTCCTTGAAATCAAAAAGAATAGTGGAACGGAAACGCAGGTCATAAGACCTGTCGGACGTACTTACGGATTCAAACAGGCTGTTCATCTGCGACTCCCTGCAAAGGAATGCCGACACGGGCGGTTTCAGGCAGGCCGTGCCCTTATTCCGCAGTGTAACGTAATCCGGACAGAAGATTTCCATATCAATTTCCGATGGATTCGAAAAATCCTCAGGGTCCGAAAAACTCATTTGTTTTATTTCAGCGCCGCGGAATATATAATTCATGCATCTTTCAAGAAAGACGTGCTTGTTGTAAGGCGCGAGCGCTACGAGGTTTCGGCGCAAGGAAGTGTCCGGTGCGTTATCCGTTTTAGAATTGAACTTTACAAACGCATCTGCGCCGGATATTTTTACAGTTGTATTTATCCTGAAATAATTTTCATCCGGCGGCGAATAAGGCGAAAGCTCAAGAGGCACGCCCTCTTCAACGCCCGGAATAACGCCTTGTTCCTGTTCGGCGGTTGACCAGAGTTCGCGGCTGTTGGGCGCCCACGTGGGGTCAAGATATCTGAATGTCTTATCCGGCCTTCTTATGCACGTAACCGCGTGATTGAATTGGTCGGCAGGAACGGGTTCTACCCTCGCCCCAGCGGAAGTTGTAACGATATAGCTTTCAAAACCCGCGATGCGGAGCATGCTCACGAGCAGGCCGGCTTTATCCTTGCATACCCCGGACTTTTCATAAAAAGTCATGGTAGCCGGATGGGTAGTGTAGCCTTCGCCCTTGCCCATAGGCAGGCCGAGATAGCGGACATTCTGCCCGATCCAATGCACGAGGCGGTAAATCTTCTCCTCATCCGAATTCGCGCCCTGAAGGAGTTCGTTTGTTTTTTGTATAATGGCGTTATCGGGCTTGAATTGCGGTTCATTGACTTCGTGGAACCACCGGGATTTTTCGCGCCAATCCAGCAGAGTGGCATAGACGAGTTTCGGGCCGACATCAGGCCACGCGGCCATGTATTTTTCGTCCTTAAAAGCCGGAATATTTTCCTTTTCCCACGTATAAATCAATTTCTCATCCTTAAGCAGGCAAGCGGCGTTTGCATCCGTATTGTATATCGCGTACTGAACCGGTTTATTTTTCGGGCAAACCAGCGTATAGGTCATCTTTTCAACCGGTATAGTATCCTGGAACATAATGATATCGTAGAAATGGCCCGGCATAGGCGGAATGAACCGGTCTTCTTCGGAACCTGAGAGATATGCGATACGGAATCCTTTGCGGACAAATTTGTATTCCAGCACGTCGCCGGCGTCAAGGTGCGGAACGGTTACGGTTTTCAACCTGCCGCCCCAGAAGATGATGCCGCCGGGCGCCGGAACATCGGTGACCGTTTCAAGAGGCACAGAGTCAATAACGCCGTTTTTGCGATGGATTTTGACTTCACTCACCAAGGCATCGGACGTAAGCGGGTCATAATCAAACTGAAGCGTAGAAAAATCCTTGATTGCGACGTCTTTAAGAATTGCTACGGCGGTATGAGTAACGAGTTCGGTAATGCCATTTTCCTGCGCGGTATTGGTAATGGAATTAAATACGCGCACGGCGCCGGCGTCGGGGTATTTGGATTTAAGCTTTTCAACGTCAAAATTCATTACGCACCTCTTAAAACAACGAATTACGTTTTCTTACAACAGATTAAGCCGATTACTTATACGAATTTACATTTTTCATAGAAAAAATCAAGCGAATAGTGAACATAACGGCAAGGAGTAACCGGTCAGAAGCCGTGAAAAAATCCAAATTATAACAATTCATCTTTTAAAAAGGTCGTTATTTGAAAAACAACGCCAAATTAGAAAATTTTATCCGCTTTTAGTCAGCGGGTAACTAAAACGACGGCTTTTAACACATTCAGACC
>JACRIJ010000078.1 GCA_016220095.1 Planctomycetota bacterium
AAACGAAGCATCGGCTTCGTGCTTACGCACCGAAGTGCTTCAGCACGCAGGTGCGTGCAGGCAGGCTTTGGCACGCAGGTGCGCGAAGGCGGGCTCTTAATAGAGGGGAAATTCGTATATGTCCCCTCTAAAAAGAGGGGAACTATGGGTGTGTCGTCCGTGTTCAGCGTTATCGAAAAACCAGCAAAAACCCATCTCGACTGAGGCGGTACAAAGTAAGTCATTATTTATTTGCTTTTTTTATTAAAACCGTTATAATATCGGCAATTAAGCTCCTTACCCTTTGGGGGGCAGGAGAAAAAAGCGCGGCAAAATTTGTTTTTGCCCGGTTTTCGGGTATGCGTATAACCAGCCGTTATGGCTCTAAGGCACGAATATACTGTTTCTGCAAATAGATACTAAAGCCTGTTTTGTTCAGGTGTTTTGTGCCATTAAGCCTTTTTCGGACATAATAGCAATTATTTACATTTATGTTTGAGTCGTTATCGGAAAGACTGCAGGGCATTTTCAGAAAGCTCGGAGCGCGCGGTAAACTTACCGAAAGCAACATTACCGAAGGTCTGCGCGAAGTCCGCGTGGCGCTTCTGGAAGCCGACGTCAATTACAAAGTCGTTAAGGATTTCATAGACAAGGTCACTCAGCGCGCCGTGGGCCAGGAAGTTATCCGGTCCATTACGCCTTCACAGCAGATAATCAAAATCGTCTCAGACGAGTTGACCGCTCTTATGGGGCCCGTTGACCATTCCATCGCCTTCAATGCGAACAACGCGCCAACTGTATTCATGATGGTAGGCCTGCAGGGAAGCGGCAAGACGACTTCCTGCGCCAAATTCGCCAAGTACCTCATGAAAAAATACAACCGGCGCCCCTTGTTGGTTGCGGCTGATATCCAGAGGCCCGCGGCCATTGAACAGTTGAAGGTTCTCGGCAAACAACTTGATATACCGGTATTCACCAAGGCCGGTCTCCAACCTCCCCAGATATGCCATGAATCCGTAAAATTCGCTGAACAGAACATGCGCGATACCATAATCCTTGATACCGCGGGCAGGCTCCACGTAAACCAGGAACTTATGGATGAATTGCGCGATATAAAACGCCGCGCAGTGCCACAGCATATCTTCCTTGTCTCGGACGCCATGACAGGCCAGGACGCGGTCAACAGCGCCAAAGAATTCAACAGCGCCATGGATATCACCGGCGTAATAATGACAAAACTTGACGGCGATGCACGCGGCGGCGCGGCTATGTCCATTAAGGCCATAACGGGCAAGCCTATTAAATTCACGGGCGTAGGCGAAAAAATAGAGAATTTTGAAGAATTCCATCCCGACAGGATGGCCTCAAGGATACTCGGCATGGGCGACGTCGTATCCCTTGTGGAACGCGTCCAACAGAATATTACCTCCGAAGAAGCCGACGCGCTCCAGCTGAAAATGAAGAAAAAGGAACTTAATTTCCAGGATTTCCTTGAACAGCTCCAGAAAATGAAAAAAATGGGCCCGTTCAAAGAACTCCTCGGCATGATACCCGGCCTGGGCGGAATGGCTGACCAGGTTGATGAAAAAGAATTCAAGCGCTTTGAGGCGATTATCCTGTCAATGACAAAGCAGGAAAGAGAGCATCCTGAACTTTTAGACGGCGGCAGGCGGAAGAGAATCGCAATCGGAAGCGGTTCTTCAATACAGGCGGTCAATACGCTCCTGAAAAATTTCAGGGATATGAAAAAAATGATGAGCGACCTGACTAAAGGCAAAATGGGAAAACTCGGTAAAATGGGATTCGGTAAAATGCCGTTTAACCAATAACCAGACTCGTGAGCCGGGATTCGGGTGCTAAATCAACGACGTTGATTTGAATTTTATATTGAAAATAATTTTTTAAGAGGTGTTTTTATGCTTAAACTCAAGAAGGCCGAAAAGATTGTTATCGTGGGAGCGGGGGACCATGCAAGGGTAGTCCTGGACATTTACAGGGAACTTGACCAGTTGAAAAGCATCGTCGGATTCATTGACGTATTTGACAATCCGGCAATGAAGGACGCTGAAATTGAGGATTTCCCGGTACTCGGCGGCACTTCGGCGCTGGCAGGCCTGCTGAAGAAAAAAGTCAAGACCGCCATCGTATGCATCGGCAAAAACAGGGACAGGGAAAAACTCGTTACTGAAATCACGGCAATGGGCTTTACCCTCGTATCGGCAATTCATCCTTCGGCAACAATTTCCAAAAAAGCGGAAATAGGCCCGGGATGCATGATCTGTGCGGGGAGTATTGTCGTAACAAACGCCAAACTCGGCACCTCCGTCATACTTAATACCGGCGCTTCCGTTGACCATAACTGCATTATCAGCGACTTCGCCCAGATCGCGCCGGGCGTGCGCCTCGCAGGCAGGGTAAACATCGGCAAAGGCGCCATGATTGGCATCGGCTCTTCCATAAAACAGGGTTCCACTATAGGCGAATACGTAACCGTAGGCTCGGGCGCCGCGGTTGTCAAAGACATCCCGAATAATATGACCGTTGTCGGCGTGCCCGCCATTTCCAAACAGGAATGGGAACAGCAGATTGAATTCCTCAGGACCCAGGGCCGCAACACGCTCCCGCAACAGCAACCGCAACAGGCGCCGCCTCCCCAGCCGCAATACAGCAATAACAAACCGCAGGACTCTCAGCAAGACAGGCAGGACAGGCCGTATAATAAAAAACCTTATAAGTACTACAATAAAAATAACCGGTACAGGACCTCGGGCGGATATTACGAACCTAAGGACAGGCCGCAAAACGGCGGATATGAATCCAGCTCTCCAGACACTGACCGCAAAAGAAAAGATGACTAAGGAACGCGGAATGAACAAGATTCATTTTGTTTTCGGCGTGCATAACCACCAGCCGGTGGGAAATTTTGACAATGTTTTTGAAAAAACATACCAGCGGGCGTACAAGCCGTTTCTGGATGTGGTAAAAAATCACGGTTGGTTCAGGTTCTGCGTCCATAACAGCGGCCCTTTAATGGAATGGCTTGAGCCGCGGCATCCGGAATATTTCAGCGATATCGCTAAACTTGTCAGGGAAAACCGCGTGGAATTAGTCGGCGGCGGTTATTACGAACCGATACTGCCCGCAATCCCGGAAAAGGACCGGACAGGGCAGATAACGCTTTACTCCGAATATCTGGAAAAACAATTCAAGACCAAAATCAACGGCATCTGGACGCCGGAACGCGTATGGGAACAGTCCCTCGTCTCTTCAATCGCAAATGCAGGCTGTAAATTTACCGTATTGGATGATTTCCTTTTCAAGGCCGCAGGCCTCAGGGATGACGGCCTGAACGGCTATTATTTTACGGAAGATTCAACATCCTCCGCGCCGGCAAAACAACAACGGCTGAATTTATTCCCGATTTCCGAGGAATTGCGTTATTCCATCCCGTTCAAGGACCCGCAATACACCATAGATTATCTCCGCAATATCGCTAACTCAGGCACAGACCGAATCGTCGTCTATATGGATGACGGCGAAAAATTCGGCGGCTGGCCAAAAACCAAAAAACACGTCTATGATAACGGCTGGCTTGAAAAATTTCTCCAGGCGCTCGGTAAAAACCGCGACTGGATTGAAATGACAACGTTCTCGGAAGCGCTTGAAAAGCGCGGGCCTATGGGACGAATTTACCTCCCCGGCGGCTCTTACAGGGAAATGACCGAATGGGTACTGCCCGTACAGGCACAGCATGAATACGAGGATTTCACTGCCGAACTCAAACATGCCGGCAAATACGAAAAGGCAAAGCCATTCGTCCGCGGCAGTATATGGAAAAATTTCCTTGCCAAATACCCCGAAACCGCCAATATGCACGCCAAAATGCGCCACGTAAGCGCGCTGGTGGATTCAATGAACAAAAAAAGCAAGGCTTACCCTGTTGCGCGGCGCGAACTCTACCGCGGCCAATGCAATTGCCCGTACTGGCACGGCGTTTTCGGAGGATTATACCTGCCATACCTGCGGCATGCGGTGTTTGAACATCTGCTGGAAGCCGAAAAAATCGCGCGTAAAGAATCCGTAAAAGGCAAAAAAGCCAGGCTGTCCGTTTCGGAGTACGCGGATTTTGACAATGACGGCAACGAAGAAATTCATATAGCGAACGGGAAATTGGGGATGTATGCCAAGCCGGCCCTGGGCGGTTGCGTTTATGAATTGGATTATTATGAAAAGAATTTCAATTTATTGAACACGCTCGCAAGATATCCCGAGGCATATCACAGAAAGCTGTCATACGCGGTATTGGCGCCGAAAGAGGAAGACGAGGATGCGGAAACCTCCGCGTCAATACACGATATGGTGCTTACCAAGGAACTCGGGCTGGAAAAGAAACTACGTTACGACAGGCACATACGCGCATCATTTATTGACCATTTCTTCCCAATCGGGACGCGCGTTGAAGATTTACTGAATGTAACATACGAAGAATTGGGCGATTTTTATAATAAGCCGTACACTGTGGCAAAATCATCCGTATTGGCATTTGAACGCGAATCCGCCCTGACAATCAACGGCAGAAACTATCCTTTGCATGTCCGAAAGGAAATCGCATTATCCGGAAAAGACGCCGTGATACAGGTCAAATACACATTGACAAACACAGGCACTGAAGCGATAACCGGCATAATGTTCGGTTCAGAGATGAATTTTGCGTTTCTTGCCGGCGACGAGCATGACAGGTATTACAAGGCATCAGATGGCGAAAAAGCAACCCCGCTTAGAAAGATTATCAGGACATTCAACCAACAGACAAGATTCGGCATTTACGAAGGCTGGCGCGGTTTTTTTGTGGAACTGGAATTTCCCGAACCAACGAATATATGGGTATATCCGGTAGAAACGGTTTCCATGTCCGAAGGCGGATTTGAATCCATATACCAGTCGTCCGTGATAATGCCGGTGTGGGAGTTAAACCTGATGCCTTTCGGGAGCAAAGCAATACATATCAGCAAGAAGATAGACGCGCTAAAATAATTCAAGGAAAGTATAAGTAAATTACTTACAAATCATAAAACATAAAAAACTGACATACCTGCAAGCGTGTAATATAATCCGGAAGAAAACCTTACATATTGCGATAACTCCTTACATGCCAACGAATTACACTATTACACACTACGCCAAACGATCGTTTTATTGTGTGTAATTACAGGGGACTTCTTCAAGTGATAAAATCGCAATATCGCAAATTTAATCAATACTGTTCAAATTCTCAAAACCCGACATCCGACCGTGTTTCGGCTATTTGAGCATTAGTACTTTGAATTTGTTTATTTAGGACTCACCGGCCTCACCTGCTGTTGTTCCTGCTGTTGCACTGTCTGCCGGCCTTGATATTGCAAACGATACTTCGCGGCCTCTTCGGTTTTTGACTGTTTTTCAAGGACTTTTACCAGCGCAAACGCCGCGTCATCGGCAATTTTCGAATCAGCGTACTTCTCAAGCAATTCCTTTAGCGACTTTTCGCAATCCGCGTATTCGCCTTTAAGATAGGCGTCTTTTGCTATATTATACTTTGTCAGCGGCATCCAGTCGTAATCGTTGTTTTCATCAATGAATCTTATGCGATCTTCTATGGTTTTAGCGTACCAGAAATTCCAGTTGCCGCTTTTCAGCTGTTGCTGTTGCTCATTCAGGGTCTGCATCTCCTGCTGCGCCTGCTTGTAGTTTTTCAGCGCATTATAATAATCATTTTTATTCTCCAGCGCGCGGCCCATAAGAACGCTGTTAGACGCGGGATTAACCGTATTGGGAAATTTCTCCGCGAATTGCTTATACGTTTCAATCGCCTTGTCGTAATCATGTATATGGATTTCATAGGCCTCGCCGATTTTCAGGTACGAATCATCCGCGTATTCGCTTTGAGGGAATAATTCTATCAGCTTCTGGAACACCTTAATGGCTTCTCCATAATTCTGCATATCAACCATGCAGTATCCTTTCCAGAACATCGCGTCGTCAGCGTATTTAGAATCAGGGTACAATTGGGAAATATCGCTGAATTTTTTGACCGCATCAGCCTCATCGCGGTTAAGCATATTATTATACGCGGCATTGTATTTCTGCAGGGCAAGGCGGTCGGAAGCGAGCGTCTTAAGTTCGCGTAAAAGCAGTTTCCCTTCTTCTGACGCAAAGTATTCGCCCGCAAACAGGCCGGAATTTTCCAGCCACCAACCGGCCCAGAAATCAGGTTCGTTCACTGCCATCCCGCCATGCGAAGATGCCGATGCCTTGCCCGCCGGAGTATTGCAAAGAGCGGCGATACCGGCCCAGGCAGGCAATACCAACTCTTGCGGCGGCTTATTGGCGGCTGACGGCTGTTTATTTTGCTTAAAATCGGAGACCGCAGGCAAGACAAAAAGTTCTTTCAATATGAATGGAATTATGCTATCGCCTTTTGTCATAAGGGCGTCATACTCTTCTCCGAGAGAATTTATGCCGGGATTGGACGGCAGGGTTGAAATATATTTTGCAAAACCGCCGGCCAGGTTAATGATGTCAACAGCGTCCCGGTTAGTTACAGTAACCGACGGCCGTTCATCCGCTGACGCGAAGATCGTCATGCAGAAGGACACGCAGAGAGAGAAAAGCATTTTTTTCATCATAACGAATCTCCTTATAAAATTCAATAGCAATGCGTCACAACCTAAACCATTACGGTCTTTGCCACAAGGGCACGAAGACACGAAGAACTGTGGCAAAATATTCTATACAAAATACGCGAAAGTTTAAGAGTCAACCACCAATCACTTCAAGTACTGCCTTTCGCGGTATATCTCCCGGGTTTCATCAATCAGGCCGTTTGAAGTAATAGCTTCCTGGATGGACATTATTTCGCGGCCGTTTTTGGATTCATCGGCATTGGATATCCTGAGGTAAACCATCTCAAGTTTCCTGAAATAATCGGCAACCGCGGGGTCATCGGAACCGTTTTTTATGCCGTTTACCTGTTCAAGAATGCCTGAATTCTGTATAAACGCCTGCACGCTGTAAAGGTTATCCGCGTCAGACGACGCGCTGTTTGCGAAGCGTATGAGAATCGCCTCGGAATTTTTCATGACGGAATCAATTTCCTCATCAGCCGGCGCGAACGCAGACGCTGTTATCTGCTGAAACGCCTGTTCATTTGCAAAGGCCTCCTGCCTTACAAGAGAAAAATCAAAGCCTGCCTTATTCGTATTAGAGCCGGATAGTCCGAGTTTGCCGTGAAAAGCATTGGCATTTGCTGATGAAACATCCCCGCCTTTTTCCGGCATATCAATCGGCGCGGAATGAACGGGCAATTGTTCGCGCGACTGTTTTGATTGTACCGGATATAACAGGAACAACGCAACGGCCGCGGCAGCCGCGACCGGAGGCATAATAAATTTCCACATGAAAAGCAATTTCCTGACAGGGGCCGGACTGCCTTGTTTTCTGATTTTATCCATCAACCGCGCGTTAAAATTCCCGCCCGACATATCGGTTCCGCAATGGTCAACGGATGCATTGCGAAAAACGACGTCATTCCGCCTTAATTCGCCAAGAAGCCGCGCGCATTCCGGACAGGCGGCGCAATGCCGTTCTACATCCGAGGCATCTTCAGGGGACAGTTCGCCGTCAAGATAACCGGCAAGTTTTACTTTGTCAAAGTTGCAGTCAATCATATATATAATCCTCTATTTTTAATTATTAATTTCTAATTCAACTCTCAGTGCATTCTATATAGGCTTTTCCAAGCCTGTCCTTCAGTTCCATCCTTGCCCTGAACAATTTGGACATTACGCTCCCGATAGGGCACTGGAGTATTTCGGAAATCTCCTTATACGAAAGCTCCTCAATGAGCCGGAGGGTCAGGATTACGCGCGAATCGTTTTCAAGGGAATCAAGGGCATTCCGGATGGAAGTTTTAAGCTCGTTGTTTTCAGGCGTATTTGACCGGCAGGCGCCGGCAAAATCCATATTGTCTCCCAAACTGACGCTTTTTTGCCTCACGTTTTTCAAGTAATTTATAGTCATATTAAAAGCGACCTTCTTCAGCCACGGATATATCGGGTATTTTTCATCAAAATTGCCTATTGACCTGAAGAACTTTATGAACACTTCCTGAGAGATATCGTCGGCGGCGTCATGCCTGCGGATCATTGAATAGACAGACTGGTAGAGCGGCGCTTTGAACGCGTTTATTACGAGTTCAAACGCCTGCATATCACCCCCCTTGACAGCCCTGATAATATTTACGTCATCAAAGTCCGGCATTAAGGAATTCCCTTGCTTAAATACTGCGTCGGAAGACGGGCAAAAATCCGCAATTGTCATATTCGCCCATCTTATACCAATATACAATCTGAATGCGGATTTTATTCCAGCAAATTGTAACAAATCCGCGGCCGAAAATAAAGCAATTTTTTAATGATAAATCTTGCATAGAGATGCAATTTTTATTGACAATGCGCGTTTTTTTTGTATAATATGCGGAAATTAAGGAGATTTTTTATGACAAAAAAGATGCGGCAGCAGATTGTTCTGGACGCCATAAGAGAGAAGAAGATTTACACGCTTTCGGACCTTCTGAAAGAGGTATCCCGGAAGCATTGCAAGGTTGACATTTCCACGTTGAGCAGGGACATCGCGGAGCTCGGGGTGGCTAAGACCTTTGAGGGATACAGGATTTTGCATGCCGCGGACGGCGGTTCTGAGATATTGCCGGCGCAGGTAACGACGCTCCAGCAGATGATAACAGGGATAAAGGCCGTGGGAACGACGGTTGTCATCCACACCATTACGGGCGGGGCGCAGGCTGTGGCGCGGCTGTTGGACATATTGCCGGATTCCGGGCTTGTAGGCACTGTAGCGGGCGACGACACGATATTTGCCATAGCAGGCACCGACAAAAACGCGGACAAATTCGTGAAACTGGTTGCGAAGACGATAGAACAGCAATGACGAATTTGTAATTAAGAATAACGAACGCGGCTAAAGGGTTATAAAGTAAGGGATTTCAGAGTTAGATGTAGGGGCGAATCTACTTTCTATCACCTTTTACCTGTCGTCTGTCCTATCATCTCTCTCATCGTCGTCCCCTCGCTACTCGCTACTCACTACTCACTACTCGCTACTCGCTACTAATCTTAATCCTTGACAAAAATAACGTAAAGTTATATATTACACGCATTATGGTCAACGATAATACTGATT
>JACRIJ010000079.1 GCA_016220095.1 Planctomycetota bacterium
AGTCCCGCCCGAAGTGGCGGGGTAAGGGGCAACCAAAACTGAGAGCCGATATCCGATTGTTGTTTAGTCGTGTTTAGCGCGCTTAACAACCTTTGCGGTCAAAACGTCGTCGTTCAGACGTACGCCGGACGAAATAAACCGCAAAGCGAGCGAAGGACGCAAAGACGGCGTATATTTGTAACCGTCTTAGCCCTTCGTTACACTCACTTCGCTCTGCTCAGTACTGCGGCAGGGTAAACTTGCTTAGCGGCCTTTGCGGTTAATTCGTAGTCGTTAGAACGTACGACGAACGCAATAAGCCGCAAAGAACGATAAGCGACGCAAAAACAGAATACCAAGGATAATGTACAGCGTGTTTGTGTTTATTCGTGTTCATTCGTGGCTGATAATCAGTTATAAATCTTCTGTGTTTTTTGTCTGCCTGCGCGTAGCCGCTTCGGCGAAGGCAGGCGCGGAAGTCTATCGGTTAGAAACTAATCCTGCAATCACTAAATCAGCGCATCTGATTCATTCTGTATCAAAATTCAACGATCTGTGTCAATTTCATACACTAAAACCCCAATTCCCCTAAAGCCGTCACGTCTCAGAATACATAACGTCCTGCAAATCAACTGGTTGCATTACATGCCCCCCCGTGCTGTTATTTAACGATAATGGCACTCGTTTTGCATATAATATAGGAAGGATTTAAGATGTAAGATTTAGGATTTGAGATTTGAGAAGTTTTCTATTTTTAAGGTGGGCATAATGGCGAAAAGGCTTGGAATTGCAGAGCGTTATTTATCGTCTGTCATGGCATCTTTATGTATGATGGGCATCTGGGCGGCGTTTATTTTTGCCGATGCCTGGCAGGAAACTACTACCGCGGATTTTTCAGCCGGCGCGGCTGTAAGCGCTGAGGTTATAAACGATTCCGTCCAGTTATCGGTAAAGTCCGACTGGTGGACCCCGGGGGCAAATTGGCCCAGTGCCATGAGCGCCTATCAGTTCAAAAGGCCTGTAACCGTTTCCAATAACAGCGGTTCAACATTGACGGATTACCAGGTTTTGCTTGAACCGTTCAGGGACAGCGGCGATTTCGCGGGCGATAATCTTAACAATACCGGATTGATTGCTAATTGGGAATTTTCGACGGGCAACGGCCAGACAGCCTACGATTCCGCAGGCATAAACAATGGAACGCTGGGGTCAACAGCTGGCAGTGATACGAATGATCCCATTTGGGCATACGGCAAATATGGAAACGGGCTTGTATTTGACGGAAGTAACGATTATGTAAAAGACCTTGGGACTGCTCTGGTACCTGCCGGCGCGAACAATTTCACAGTGGAGGTATGGTTTACTTCAAGGACACAGACGGCAAGTTTTCGAGAAATAATTTCCCAGTGGACAACGGCTAATTCCGCCAATTCGTTTTTCCTTGGAATTGGCCCGACTGATAACATAAGATTCACCGATTCGTGGGATAACGTTGAAATCGGAACCTGGTCAGTTAACGCCTGGCATCATCTGGTTGCGGTAGCAACGACAAACAATGCCTACATATATCTTGACGGCCAATTAAAAGCTACAAGGGGTTCGGCATTAGGGTACACCGGGACTGGTCCGTTACTTATTGGCAGGCAGGGCGAATACGCAGGCGGCGAATACTGGGATGGGAACATAGACGAGGTAAAAATCTACAACCGCGCCTTAACTGCCGACGAAATATCAATGCGTTATGGTTCAGGGCTGGCCGGCTCGTGGCATTTTTCCGAGGGCTCCGGCACTACTGCGGCAGATATGTCCGGCAATAACAATAACGGCACGGTTACAGGGTCTACCGCATGGGTAACAGGCAGGTTTGGGAGCGCTCTTCAATTTGACGCGCTTGCCGACAGGGTGACTGTTTCCAATCTGGATATGAATATTCTTTCCGTTTCCGCGTGGGTCAAGAGAGACGGCATAAGCGCCGCAGGAAATGAAATCATTATAGTTTCGGAAAACAATAACGGTTGGGGCATTGGGTTTACTCCTACTAATACGATTTTTTTCACAAAAGCAGGCGTAAGTGCGGCTTATTCCACTGCGTCGCTTTTAAACACAGCCAAGTGGTACTTTATAACGGTTACGTATGACGGCGCAAACGCGCGTTTCTATATTGACGGAGCATTGGATTCGTCTTCGGCTTATGTAACGACCTTTAGTTCCGGAGGCAATTATACAATCGGTTCAAGGTCGGTAGGGGAATATATCAAAGGCAGTATAGACGAAGTGAAGGTGTACAGGCGTGTACTTTCCCCTGCCGAGGTCAAGGCGCAATTTAACGCCGGTTCTCCGAAAATCAATCATGATTTTTCAGACATACGTTTTACCGATAACAGCGGCGCGCAGGCATATAATTTCTGGCAGGAGACCGATACGCGTTTCTGGGTCAAGATACCCTCTCTTGCGGCTTCCAATAGTACTCTTAAGATGTATTACGGCAATTCTTCTGCCACTGGTTCATCGTCCTGGGGCAATACCTTCGCGCCTGCCGGCACTTACGCGCAGGAGTCATCCGTTGACATCAATACCAAGCGCCTGTGGCACATGAATGAAAACGGGGGCGTGACAACGGCAGATGCGAGCGGAAATAACGATACGGGTTCGCTTACCGGCTGTACATGGGTAACCGGCCAGCTTGGGTCAGGCATACAATTCAACGGAACAAGCGATTACATAAACATAAATTTCACCCGTAATTCATTCGTGAATTCTCTTACCGTTGACGCGTGGATAAAGCCGGCGGCTGATAATACCCAGCGCCTTATTTTTTCCAAAAACGGGCCGGTGATATTTTATATTGATACCAACAATAAGTTATACGGCGGCATTTACAGCGTTTCCGGCTCGTGGATATGGGTTAGCGGAAAAACAGCCCTGTCAGCCGGCATCTGGCAACACGTGGCTATGTCTTATAACGGCAACTATCTGGCATATTACATCAACGGCGTTCTTGACGCGTACGGCGCGGGCCCGGGCGCTGTAAACGGCGTTGAAGGCCCTGATTATATCGGCAAGGATGAATGGCTGACGTCCAATTTCAAGGGCGTAATGGATGAAATGCGTATCAGCGATTTTGCCCTTGATTCATCTGCAATAATGAAAAGCGCGGGTGTCCGAAAAAATTCCGCAATTGAACCGACACATCTGGCGCCCGGCGACGAGGTTTTTAACGGGTCATGGCAGTATCGCAGGGCGGTTTCAGTTGCCAATAACAGCGGTTCAACGCTGACGGATTACCAGACACTGATAGAACCGTTCAGGGATACCGGGGATTTTATCGGCGACAACTTGAACAATACCAGTTTAGTTGGAGCCTGGCCGTTCAGCGAGGGCACGGGCGGCGCCAGTACCGCGACAGTCGACGTTTCAGGCCAGGGAAATACCGGCACTTTAGGCGCAGGTTCAACTAATCCCTCATGGGTTCCGGCAAGGTATGGCAACGGGTTGAAGTTTGACGGCACTGATGACCGCGTTACTGCCGCGGACAGCGCGAGCTGGGATTTCGGCACAGGCGATTTTACAATAGAAGGCTGGGCTAATTATTCCTCCGTAAGCGGTGTAATGCGGCTTATTTCCGCGGGCAGTGAGGCTGACGGCGCTAATAATCTCTGGACAGTAGGCCTTATTCCGGGGCCGCTCCGCCTTGATTTTGCTTATTATATCGGCGGTTCCTACGTTGATATTCTCTCCAGTTCACTAACCGTAACTGCCGGTCTCTGGTATCACATCGCCGTGGTCCGTTCGGGCACGACGATGTATTTTTATCTGAACGGCAATGGCGTGGGCAGTAGCGGCATCGGTGCCGTATCCATAAACGGCGGTTCAAGCGGCGCGATTATGGGCGCAAGGTATTCCACCAATGCGTCAACTGTTTTTGAATTTGCCAACGGTGCGATGGATGAGATAAAGGTTTACAAGCGCGCGCTGGGCGCTAACGAGATATCAATGCGTTATGGCAGTGGCCTTGTTGGGTCATGGCATTTTTCAGAGGGTTGCGGACAGACGGCCGTTGACGCGTCCGGTTACGGCAATTACGGAATGTTAGGCGCCACTTTGTCTTCTGAAACTAGCGACCCGGCATGGATTGCGGGCGGCAAATCCGGCAGGGGCATGTCATTTGACGGGACTAATGATTATGTCTCAGTTCCATCTAATACCACGATAAATTTTTCTTCTCCTTTTACAATGGAGGCCTGGGTAAAATTTGACGATGCCGCGGTTGCCAACCAGACTGTTTTCGGAGGCAATGCGGATTTCAGATTTGGCATCGTTTATAACTATACTTCACAGCCCAATAAATTGCTGTTGGACATATCTTCCAACGGGACAAGCTGGAATATTGCCAATGAAATATCCGGCACTAAGACCAGCTGGATTTCAGGCCAGTGGTATTATATAGTTCTTTCGTGGGATGGGACAGCTTACAAAGTGTACGTAGATGGTGTGGCAGATATTACTGTAACTTCGGGGTCGGGCGTATACAGCACAGGCGGCCTGGGATTTTATTTTGGAATATGGCCTACGTTGAGTTTCCGGCTTAAAGGCGCGCTTGATGAAATCCGCGCGTACAAGCGGGAGCTTTCACTTGCTGAAATCCAGGCTCGTTACAGCGCCGGCGCGCCCAAGGTAAGGTATGATCTTGCCGACATTCGTTTTGCCAGCAGTGACGGCGCGCAGGCGTATAACTATTGGCAGGAAACGGATACGCGTTTCTGGGTCAAGGCGCCGAGTCTTGTTTCAGGCGCGTCATCGTTACAGATGTATTACGGCAATGCCTCGGCAGTGCCTTCGGTAAACGGCACTAAGACCTTTGATTTCTTTGATGATTTTAATGACGGTGATATGGCCGACTGGACCACCTCCGGCGGCACATGGTCGGTGGATGGTCTTGCCATGAAACAGGCAAGCACAAGCCCTGAAGCTATGGCCGGTAAATACTTTTATAACGCGAATTGCGTATTTGAAGCCGATGCTATGATTCTTAATGCCGGTCCTGATCCGAACGTATGGCTGATGTTCAGGAAATCAAGCCCTACAGCCAGTTATAACGGCACTAATCTTTCGGCCGGACTTTCAGGATGGAATTCGCAATATTCCATATACAACGGGTCTGGAAATATAGTTTCAGGTTCAGGGGCAAGTTTGACTGCCAACGTCTGGTATAAGTTAAAGACAACAATGTCCGGGACCAATCTTGCCTTGTACGTCAATGATGCACAGGCATTATCAAATGGCGCGGCAGCGGCGGTATCCGGCAATTATCTCGGTGTGCGTACGAATGTTACAGGCGCCAAATACGATAACATACGCGCGCGCAAATACGCCTCTGTTGAACCCGTAACCGCGTTGGGTTCCGAACAGGCTCCGTACCAATCTTCAGGAACTTTCACTTCGTCCATAAAAGATACTGCTTTGGATAATACGATAATTAATTCCATTGCCTGGACCGCATCGGGCGCGGGCGTTATTTCCATGGAAATTCGCGCGGATAATTCCGACCCTGCGGGTTGGACTGAGGGAATGTGGATTGATGTCCTGACCAATCCCGAAACCCTGACCGGTTTGACCGGCAGGTACGTTCAGTACAGGGCGACTTTTACAGGCAGTGGTTTATCCGCAGACCCCGTGCTTGCCGATGTTACGATAACATATACTGCGATAATAGTGCCGCCGGCGGATTCCGTATCGTCCGACAGGTTTAACAGCACATGGTATTCCACCGCGGTATTTACGTTTACAAACGACATCGGTTTCGGCGCTGACATAGACCGGTATTATTACGCCTGGGATAATGCGGCTTCTTATGCCTTTACGCTCGGCGAACCCGTCTGGGATTCTTCAACCCCACAACTCCTTAACTCCGCAACCTCGGATGGTTCATGGTACTTCCATTACCTCCCGTATTCTTCCACCGACACGCCGGGCACGGCGCAGGACCTCGGGCCTTTCTATTATGACGGCACAATGCCCGCGGCGTCGGTTCTTTTACTGCCGGAGAACAACGGGTCCGTTTCAACATCCACGACGTCTTTTACGTGGGAACCGGTAGATGATATAAGCGGGGTTTCTTATACCCTGCAGATGGATTATTATACCTTTTTCGGAACGCCGCTGGTCAACAAGACGGGTCTTTCTTTACAAACCTACACCCTCAACGGAACGGCCCCGGAAAAACTTATAGGCAGTACGGCGTACTACTGGCGCGTAATAACAACCGATGGCGCCGGCAACACTGCTAATTCCGACTATATGAAATTTACTACGACATCAGCCATTCCCTTGATAACCAACACGATGACCGGCGAATCGTATTCCACTATGCAGGAGGCGATTGACAGTGCGAATACGGTTAACGGGGACGTAATTCGCGTTAAAGATACTGTCGTACACGATGAGAATATAACGATAACCAAGGATATTATTCTGGAAAACGCGATATTATCGCCTTCAAGCGGATTTGCCGTTACAGGCCAGGGCGCCTCAGGCGGAGAGGTATTGCGGAATTGCGTGATAACCGCCGGGGGCGTAACGGACCTTGCTCTTGGAGAAAACCTGACTATTTACGACCCTGACCCTGCGGCAGTCGCGACAATACAGAATTCAAAGCTCATAAACTGCCTGATAGAATCCGGGACCGTTATCATAAACAGCACTCTGGAGAACTGTTATACGGAAGCAATGTCCGGTTATTTTATTGATGCCGCCGGTAGTGATTTCCATTTGTCCAATACGGCCGTTAATGCCATTGACGCCGGGAAAAATCTCAGCGCGGAATTTACCGACGACATGGACGAAACTGAACGCGGGACAGACATATTAGACATAACGAATTTTGATACCGCCGCGTGGGATATCGGCGCTTATGAATTCAAGATTACGGGAGGTTACATAAATCCGCCGCAGGCGCCGTCAGTACCCGAGGCGTATTTCCCGGCAGATGGCACGGATAATCTCGGGCTTGATATTATCCTGATATGGAATCCGTCAACCGGGTCCACGCCTGTGGAATACGCCGTGAAGGTTTCAACGTCAGCGGACATGTCCAATCCGTATTACAGCGCCGCTAATATTGCCGATGCATTTATAGAGATCAGCGGCCTGTCTTATGATACCATGTATTATTGGCAGGTAATGGCGTCAAATGATATAGGCGACAGCGCCTGGAGTTTAGTATATGATTTTACAACACAGATTGAGAGTACGATAGAGCTTCCGCCGGATGACATTTCGGAGCCGCCGTCCGTGCCCGCGCTTTCATATCCTGAAGACAACGCAAGCAGTCCCAATAATGATGTCGTGTTCGTATGGTATCCGTCCACGGGTACCGCGCCTGTAACGTATTCGCTGGAGTTGGCATTGTCTGAAGACATGAGCCTTATTTTGTACGCGATTGGCGACATAGAAGATGAATTCCTTCAGATAAGCAGTCTGCCTTACAATACTCCGTTTTACTGGCGCGTGAAGGCCGTGAACGGCGCCGGCGAAAGCGCATGGAGCGGCGTCTGGGGATTTTCTATAGCAACAGGCGGAGGCACGCAGGCACAGAACGCGCCGTCAGTACCGGTGCTTTCAAGCCCTGCCAATAATGCGGCATTATCCGATTCAGTTATAACGTTCCAATGGAGCCTGTCATCTGGAACGGGAAGCGTAACTTATGATTTCCAGGCGTCAGCATCCGCTAATTTCGCGGAAGTAGCGGCGAATTACACGAACATAACCGGCGGCGAATTAGCGGTGACTTCTGGTTTCAGTTATAATACGAATTATTATTGGAGAGTCCGGGCGCACGATGAAAACGGCTATTCCGGATGGTCGTCCGCGCGGGTATTTGCAAGGACGCAAAGCGGTTCTTCAACGACTGCTGACCAGGCGGATTATTACAGCACGTCTAACAGCACTTCAGGGACATCATCCCAGGACACGGTCAGGCAGAAGGGCGGATGCTTTATCAAGATGCTCGGACTGCGAAAAATGAATAATGAAAAATGAAGAATGAAGGACGGACGCCCGTAACCCGTTTAAACGGGAACCGGGCAACGGGCAACGGGAACCGGGTGACGTCCTCCCTCCTTCGTCGTAATCTGTGCGGTTTTGTGTAATCTGGTGTAATCTTGTGGTTTCCGTGACACGATAACGGAATTCACATCGGATGGGCCCTTCGCAGGCTCAGGACTGCGGCAGGATTAACAGGATACGCACAACGAATTTCCTGACAACAGATTAAGCGTATTGAACTGATTGACGAAACGATGCCATGCCATGCTTTGTTACACTTAATGTAAACTCAGGAACACGAATAAAACGGTTCAATATTGTTCAATATGGTTCAAACGATTCAATATGGTTAAGCTGTTCAAATTAATCTTCTAATCTTGCAATTTTGCAATCGTGCAATCTTTTAATCTTAGAAGCGTAAGGGGTCAGCCCCAAAAAATTAAGTTTTGCCGGAAAAAATAATTGACAAACAATTCAATGATTGCTACACTTACAATCATGATAGTCAACGCCGATGCTAAGATGCTTCGGCCTTTTCGTCTGAAACGAGAACTTAATTTTCAAGGCCTGACCCCTAACCGTTCTAAACCCCGTAATCCCATACCCCTTAACCCCATAACCCCTTAACTTCGTAACCCTTTACTTATACTATGCCGGAAAAACAATTAAAAGACTATCTTGAATTGATGCGAGCCGCAAGCTCGGATTACAATGACGCCCTTGCCTTGAGCTATGGCAAGGCGGCCCTGAAAAAATTTCCGGAATCTTCGTATTCGCCGCATGAAAAATTTTCACTCTACGGCCTCCTTGGCCACGCGTATACCACTACGGCCGAATGTTCCCGCGGCCTGGATTTCTATTACAAGGCCTTGCTTGCGGCGTCGGTGCCTTCATTGAACCGGTCTTACAGGGCATACATACTCGCAAAAATGGGCGAGGCGCTCATGCTCCTGAGAAACGTCAACCAGGCATTAAAGCATATGGAAGAAATAGAACAATACGTCCAGGCCTGCGGTTATTCCACGCCGCCGATGAGCTTGAACGCATACAGGGCATCGTTGATTGTCCGCGGCTATTGCCTTCTCTACAGGCATGAAACGGAAAAAGCGCGCGAAATAATTGAAAAAAAAATACCGGCTTACCAGGACATCCTGCACAGCGACGTATTTGACGTGGATTTCAATCACCTGAAAGGCGAATATTTCACCGCGGCCGGCGATTATAACAGCGCGCGGCGCGCTTTTGAAGAGTCCGTAAGAATCTCCGGCATCATCAGTTTCAGCGTTGGCCGATGCGAGGCGCAGATGCACCTTGCTTCCCTGGATGTCATGGAGGGGCGGATTAACAGCGCTGTTTTAACGTTGAAATCAATCATGAAGGAAATGAAACTGGCCGGGAATAATCCGATCTTTGCGGAGGCAGGCCTGCTTCTGAGCAAATGTTTCCACCTCTGCGAAATGCCGGATAAAGCGGCTTTGGTTGAACGGAAGATAAGAAGGGCGCTTGATACGGTGGATACGGTATGGCTGTTTGAAAAGAACCGCGAATTTGAGAACCTTTGCCGCACCCTTCAGTCAGCGTTTGTGAAAACCGCGGCAAACGCGCCGGACGTTCCCGCAGTGCTGACGCGCACGCTCCGCAACCGCTATGAATTGCCGCCGTATAAGAACATAATAGGCCGCTCCGTTGTCATAAACGAAATTTATAATATCATAGAAAAAATAGCCCCGACCGATATGCCCGTACTCATTCAGGGAGAGACGGGCACAGGCAAGGAACTCGCGGCAAACGCACTGCACCAGAACAGCCTGCGCAAAAACAAGAATTGGCTGGCATTTAATTGCGGCGCCTTGTCGGACACGCTCATGGAAAACGAGCTTTTTGGTCACGTCAGAGGCGCTTTTACGGGCGCCGGAGATATTAAAAGAGGTTATATTGAACTTGCCTCAGGCAGTACGCTTTTTGTTGATGAAATCGCCGATATGCCGTTTGCCATGCAACAGAAGTTTCTGCGCGTGTTTGAGGAGAGACAGGTATGGCGCATAGGCGCGGAAAAACCCGTTCCGGTCAATACACGATTTATCTTTGCGAGCAACCAGAATATTGAACAGCTTACGGATAAAAAAATGTTCCGGCAGGACCTGTTTTACCGCATAGGCGCTATAATCATCAATATGCCGGCATTAAGGGAACGAAAAGAAGATATACCGCTGTTAATGAATTGGTTTCTTGAAAAATATTCTGCGAACAGCGCGCCAATGGACATTTCGCAGGAAGCGCTGGACGCGGCAGTGAATTATCCGTGGCCGGGCAACATCAGGGAATTGAAAAACGAGATTAAAAGGATATGCACTATTTATAAAAATTCCGGACATATTGAATTGCCGATGCTGGCCCCTGACATTCGCGCCGGCAAGGAGGCTGTCCGTGGCCCGGAGAATCAAATGACCTACAGGGAATTAAGAGATGTCTCTGATAAGAAAATATTTTCGGAGGCCCTTCGGAAATGCAAAGGAAATATCGCTATGGCCGCGCGCATGTTGAATTACAATAGGTCGGCCCTTCACAGGAAAATCAAACTCCTTGATATTACGTTATAAGACAATATGGCCCGTAAATGAGGAGGAAGAAGGGAAAACGAAGGAGGAAGGACGTTGTCCGAGTTCCGAGGTCCGGGGGCCGGGCGTCGGATACCGGTTCTCGGATCCCGGATATCTGATTAGCCACGAATGCACACGAATACCGGCGATATGTCGTCGTAATCTTGTGTAATCTGGTTTAATCTTGTGGTTTCCGTGACACGACAACGGAATTCGCATCGGATAGACCCTTCGCTTCGCTTCCTTCGCTCCGCTCAGGACTTCCTCGCTCCGCTCGGTCGCAGGACTGCGGCAGGATAAACAGGATACGCACGACGAATTTCCTGACAACAGATTAAGAGGATTGAACTGATTGACGAAACGATGCCATGCCATGCTTTGTTACACTTAATGTAAACTCAGGAACACGAATAAAACGGTTCAATATAGTTCAAACGATTCAAAATGGTTAAGCTGTTCAAATTAATCTTCTAATCTTGCAATCGTGCAATCTTTTAATCTTAGAAGCGTAAGGGACCAGCCCCCAAAAATTAAGTTTTTCCGGGGAAAATAATTGACAAATAATTCAATGATTGCTACACTTGCAGTCATATCGTCAATGTCAATGGTATAATGCTTCGGTCCTTCCGTCTGAAACGAAAACTTAATTTTCAGGGCCTGACCCCTAACCGTTCGCCTAGCCTACTAACCGTTCAGTTGGAATCTTGGAATCTTGGAATCTTGGAATCTTCTAATCTTTTAATCTTAGAATCCGTAAAGTGGCCACGGATCACGGGTCTCGGCTCCCGGACCTCGGTTGAAGTTACCTCGTTTTATTCTCTTATGTACGATTTTTAAACCATGTGTTGAATTTAAATACTACTCTTGAAATATCCCTGAAAGCAAGACGTGCCTGTTTATGCAACCAGTTCAGTATCAGCGTGTTATATGTTCAGACCTTCGCATTTTAATGGGGATAAATGGCATTGTTTTTGCATGTATAATGTCGTTAACTGGGAACATAAAATGAGGTTTAGAGTCTAATTCAGTAACTTCTGCGTATTTTGCCTGCCTGCGCGAAGCCGCTTCGGCAAAGGCAGGCGCAGAACTTTATTAACCACGAAGCACACGAAGTGCACGAAGAACGGTTCTAATGCAAAGATTGGCATTCAGCGTTTTTCCCAGGAATCTTCGTGAACTTCTCCCTCACATTAAAATTATCCTAAGGAAAAGGGAGAAGACACAAGGACACGAAGTGCGAATTACCTCCCGCTCGGATGGGGGAGAGACAGGTCGTAAACCGGGATGGCTCTGGTTCATGGCTTGGCAGGGGTGGTTTCTACGGTATGTTTTTGACAGCAATATAGGCAAGGTTCATAATAAGGCAAAGGATATTTTATGAAAAAGCTAAAACCAGTGGAATCAAACCCTCTGATTCACATTCCTGCTAAAAGCGGCCTTCGCCCCCGCCCTGTATTTTGTATCCTGTCTTCTGTTTCCTGTTTTCTGTTCTCCCTACTGCTTTTCGCCGATACGTGGCTCCAGACAACAACGTCCGATTTCAATACCGCCGGCAGTTCAACGAGCAATACGGAGGTAATAAACGATACCGTACAGCTGTCAGCGCAAAGCAATTGGTGGAAAACCCCGGCCGGCTGGTGGAATACGGATTGGCTGTATTCAAGGCCGATAACCGTTGCAAACAACAGCGGCGGGACATTGGCGGATTATCAGGTATTGGTTGAACCTTTACGCGACAGCGGGGATTTCAGAAGCGAGGTTTCAGGTCAAATCGGCTCATGGCCGTTCAGTGAGGGCGCCGGCTCAGGCACTACGGCTGATGCATCCGGACAGGGCAATACCGGTATTCTCAACGGTACGCCGGCCTGGTCAACCGGAAGGTTTGGCAACGCCATTCGGTTTGACGGTTTGGATGATTATGTAAGCGTAACCAATAATGCAGGTTTTGATTTTGGCGCGGGCGATTTCACTATTGAGTTCTGGTTCAATCCTGCCACCCAGACTCGCATGGCTTTGTTTGCGGGCACAACCGACTTTTGGCTCGGCATTGACTTTAATTGGCAAGGGACGAGAAATGTCAATATTTGGGCAAGCTCAACCGGAACGAATTGGAATTTGATTAACGCGGATGGCGGAGGAAACGGAATCGGTTCTCAATCATTAACGCTCAACCAATGGTCTCATGTCGCTTATGTCAGGTCTGGTAATCAATGGATGTCGTTTATCAATGGCGTGCGGGATGTCAACATCACGGTGGCCGGTACAGTTATAACCAGAAGCGAGAACAAGCGTATTGGTTTATGGGGGAATAGCAGTATTCCTCTTAACGGCTCCATAGACGAAGTCAAGATTTATAAAGGACGCGCACTTACTGCCGAAGAGGTTGCCATGCGCTACGGTTCAGGCCTGGTTGGTTCCTGGCATTTCTCGGAATCCCTGACCGATGCTTCAAACGTTGCAACCGACATGTCCGGTTTTGGCAATAGCGGCGCGTTGAACAACAGCCCGACACGCGTAGCCGGCCGTTTCGGCAACGCTATTTCTTTTAACGGAACTACTCAGTATGTGGCTGTGCCGGACCATTCCAGCCTGGATATGACTGCCGATTTGACAGTGGAAGCGTGGATTAAGCCGAATGCCTTGCCGGGCGCGGAAGCGGTTATCTTTAATAAAGGAAATGGCACTACGGACGCAGGTTCCCGGTATGAGTTGATGTTTACCAGTGCCGGCAAAGCTAAATTTGATGTCTTTGTAGGCGCCACAAAGACGCCTGCCACCGGAGTCACCACTCTTTCTTTGGGACAGTGGTATCATATTGTCGGCGTGCGCATTGGCAGTAATCATTATGTTTATGTTAACGGCGCTTTGGACGGTTATGCTTCCCTTGCCGGAAGCCTGAATGCGGAAACCAATCCCCTGAGCATGGGCCGGCTCCCTAATAGCGTATATTATTTTAACGGTGTAATTGACGAAGCCCGCGTTTATAACCGGGCGCTTTCGGCTTCAGAGATCGCCGCGCGTTATAACGGCAATACGCCCAAGGTCAGGCACGATTATGCCGATGTCCGCTTCACAAATTCCGATTCAACCCAGGCGCTTTCATTCTGGCAGGAGACGGACAGCCGGTTCTGGATAAAGGTTCCTTCTCTTCTTTCCGGCAATAATACGATTAAGATGTATTACGGCAATGCCGCGGCAATCGCTTCTTCCAGCGGCGCTGATACCTTTGCCTTTTTTGATGATTTCGACGATGGCGCGTTAAAGTCAGGATGGACTTTTACGGATAATGGAAACGCGGCAAATACCTATTCTGAAACAACAGTCCCGGGCAAAATGACCATGACTACCGCCTCAAGCGACGCCTGGGGAGCAACCTTTAATATCGGCATCCTTTACGCTTCGCAACCGTCAGGCGACTGGGAAGCAATTACGGAAGTAAATGTAAACGGAGATGCAAACTACCAGATGTTCGGATTGCTTGCCTATAGCGATGACAATAACTGGTACAGGGCAGGAAAAGGATATCACAGCAGTTTCAGCAATGAAAATATTCACTACGCGAGCGAATTATCGGGCGTCGGCGATGAAGCCGGAAGTGTCGCCCATCCGGCAGATCTGGCGCATGTGAAGATACGAAAATCGGGAAACAATCACTATGCCTTCTGGAGCGATAATCCGGTTTCATGGAATAGCATAGGCAATACTAAAAGCATTTCAACCGATAAGATAGGAATTTTTCCGCTGAAAACAACGGCAGTCGCGAAAAGCGCGGCTTTTGACAATTTCCGCATCCGCAAATATTCTTCGGTAGAACCTGCGCACACGGCTCCCGGGACGGAAGCTTCTGTCCGGCTTTCCAATTCAGGCGGCGGAACATGGCAATACTTCAGGCCTATGACTATTGCCAATAACAGCGGCGGGGCGTTAACCGATTACCAGTTCCTATTGGAGCCTTTCAGGGATACAGGGGATTTCCTGGGCGCTAATCTTGATACTACAACCTCTCTTGTCGGCTACTGGCCGTTCAGCGAAGGCACGGGCACTGCCGTTGCGGATACCTCAGGAAAAAGTAACAATGGAACGCTTAACGGCACGCCTTCATGGGCGGTCGGCAGATACGGCAATGCCATTCTATTTGACGGGGTAGATGATTGGATAAACCTGCCCGCCAGTCCGGATTGGGATTGGGGCGGCACCTGGACGCTCAGCGTCTGGCTTAAACCTTCCGCATATAATCCCACCTATAACACCATCTATTCCTGGGGGACAGGTGGAAACTGGATCCAGATATTCCTTAACGGAAGCGGCCAGGTCCTGGTTTCCACCAATACTCAGGGCGAGCAGACCTGGACCGGACAGAGCGTGCCTCTGAATAAATGGTCGCATCTGACTATGGTTTCAACCGGAGGCAGTACTGCCGTTTACATCAATGGGCTTTCGGCCGGCACGAAGACCCTGACAGTTCCTTCGGTAAGTATTAACGTCAGAATCGGATGGGACGGCGTGGCAACCCGGCAATTTATCGGCACGATGGATGAATTCAGGATATACAAAGGCCGCGCTTTTTCTGTTAGCGAGGTTTCCACAAGTTACGGTTCCGGTATCGCAGGCTCATGGCACTTTTCTGATGGGACCGGACAGTCAGTAACGGACATGTCGGGCAATGGCAATAACGGCCAATTAGGTTCAACAGCCGGTTCTGATGTCAGCGACCCGGTATGGACCGCCTCAGGCAAGGCCGGCAATGCGCTTTCGTTTGACGGTACGGATGATTATGTAAGCATAGCGGATAATGCAAGCTTGAACGTTTCAAATATCAGTGTCGAAGCGTGGATTAAGACGCCCAATCAGACGGTTTATAAGTTTATTGTTCAGAAATATAATGTAAGCTCGCCTAATCAGGGGTTTGCCCTGGCAATGAACGTTACAACCTCCAATCAACTGGGGATGTGGGTGGGAGGCGGCGCCTGGACATACGGGAATTTTACGTGGGACGGCGCGTGGCATCATATTGTCGGAATATACAATGGCACTACGGTATATCTTTACGTGGATGGCAATCTGATTGGTACGCCGCAAGCCCTGACAGGGAACATGAGTTATGCGGTGCCTTTATATATAGGCACCTATGCAGGCACTACGGGAACATATAACTTTTCCGGCCTTATAGACGAGGTTCGCATCTATAACCGCGCCTTGTCCGCTTCGGAAATCACCGCCCGCTACGCCGCCGGTGTTCCAAAATACAGGTACGATTTCGCCGATATCCGGTTCGCTAATTCCGATTCATCCCAGGAATTGGCTTTCTTTCAGGAGACCGATACTAAATTCAGGATAAAAATTCCGTCATTGCCCGTGGGCGATACAAACGTTAACATGTATTACGGCAATACGCTCGCAACGAACGCCGGCGACAGTTCCCAAATCTTGAAATCAAGGATAATCAGTTATTATACATTGAATGAAAGTTCGGGAAATACCATAGACAGATGCGGGAAATACAATGGAACGGCTACAGGGACGGCTTACAGCCAGGCAGGCAAGGTCAATACCGCTTATGGATTCGGTGGAGACGGGGATAAGGTTGATTTTGGACAGCAGTCCGAGTTTGATTTCGGGAATAATAATTTTACTTTTTCTCTATGGGTTTATCCCACGGAAACTGTCGGATTTTATGAATATTTCTTTGGCTATGTTCAGAATGACAGCGCCGGCCCCTGGCTGTTTGGCAGAAATACCTCCGGAAATCTTCGTGTCCTTATGGCGCATCCGACTACCTGGGATACCCTTGTTGACACTACGCTTGCCTTACCTACTAATAATTGGTCGCATATAGTTATAGTTCGGAACGGGACAAACGTCTATCCGTATGTTAATAATTCAGCCGGGGCGCTTATTCCTAATGTTGATACATTAAGCACTCAGGCCACAAGGACATTAAAAATAGGAACCTATGGAGGCGGAGAGTATTTTCAAGGGTCTATTGATGAAGTCGGAATCTGGAACAGGGCTTTAACATCTGATGAGATTTCACAGCTTTACGGCAGTGGAAATGGTAAGGTTTTGTACGTTTCGCCTGAGCCGACGCATACTGTTCCCGGCGCTGAGACTCTGCCATATAACACTACCGGTACGTTTACATCTTCAGCAAAAGATACCGGCGGAGATAACACGGTAATTGACTCAGTTTCCTGGACCCAAACCGGTTCAGGCGCTTTTGCCATGCAAATCCGCTCTGCCAATTCCGACCCGGCGGGCTGGACCGGTTCGTCTCCCGCATGGGAAGACGTTTCCAATGGCGATACATCTGTCGCCGAAATCGGCAGGTATATCCAATACCGCGGTACTTATACCGGCTCCGGAAATACAGCCGAACCCGTGTTAACAGACGTAACAGTAACATATACAGTGCCGATTATTCCTCCGGCAGATTCGGTCTCCTGCGATAAGCTGGCCAATTCCTGGTACTCCACCGCGGTGTTTACATTTACAAACGACGCCGGTTTCGGCGTTGATATAGACCGGTATTATTATGCCTGGGACAATACGGCTTCCTATGCCTTCACGCTCGCCGAGCCTGTCTGGAACTCTTCAACCCCGCCCGCAACAGCTCCGCAACTCCTTAACTACGCAACCTCGGATGGTTCATGGTACTTCCATTACCTTCCGTATTCTTCCACTGACACTTCGGGCACGGCGCAGGATTTAGGGCCTTTCAAATATGACGGTACTGCGCCCGCGGCGACTTCGCTTTTACTGCCGGCAAATAACGAATCCATTTCAACTTCTACAGCAGGTTTTTCGTGGCAACCCGTAACAGACGCAAGCGGTATTACCTATACACTGCAAATGGATTATTACACGTTTTTCAGTTCGCCGCTCGTCAATAGAACCGGCATTTCAGCGGAATCATATACCCTGAACGGGGCGGGACAGGAAAAACTTGTCGGCAGTACAACGTACTACTGGCGCTTAATAACAACCGACGGCGCCGGCAATAGCGCCAATTCAGCTTACCTTAAGTTTAGTACGACATCGGCTATTCCACAGATAACCAATACTATGACCGGCGAATCGTATTCAACCCTGCAGGATGCGATTGACGGCGCAAATACGGTTGACGGCGATGTAATACGAATTCAGGACACTGTGGCGCACGATGAAAATGTAATTATAACTAAAGACGTTATTCTTGAGAATGCCATCTTATCTCCTTTAAGCGGATTCGCTGTTACAGGGCAGGGTGCGTCAGGCGGCGAGGTATTGCGGAATTGCGTGATAACCTCCGGCGGCGTGTCAGACCTCGCGCTCGGAGAAAACCTGACTATTTATAATCCCGCGCCTTCGGCAACAGCAACGATACAGAATTCAAAATTGATAAACTGCCTGATAGAATCCGGGACCGTTATTATAAACAGCACTATAGAGAACTGTTATACGGAAGCAACATCCGGTTATTTTGTTGACGCTGCAAATAATGATTTCCATCTGTCTGATGCGGCCGTCAATGCCATTGACAGCGGAAAAAATCTCAATGCGGAATTTACCGCAGATATGGAGAACTTTAACAGGGGGATAGATATTTTACAGATGCCTAACTTTGATACAGCCGCGTGGGATATAGGCGCGTATGAATTCCAGATTACAACAGGTTACATAAATCCGCCGCAGGCGCCGTCAGTGCCCACGGCGTATTTCCCGGCTGATGGCGCGGGAAACATGAGCACCGATGTTGTCCTGATATGGTATCCTTCCGCAGGTTCCACGCCTATGGAATATGCCGTTCAGGTTTCAACGTCCGCGGACATGTCCGTTTCGTACTACAGCGCCGCGAATATTACAGATGCGTTTGCCGGGATTAGCGGTTTGCCTTACAACACCGTTTTTTATTGGCAGGTAAAGGCGTCAAACGGCGCCGGCGAAAGCGCCTGGAGCAGTGTATTTGATTTTACAACTCAGGTTAGCGCGGGAACGGCCCCGTCGGATTATTCGGTTATTGCCGTATCGCCTTCTTCGCTGGCTTTCAGCGCTGAATATGGAAATTCAACCGTGACTGCGCAAAAAATAAACATAACCAATTCCGGCACAACGGATTTTGACTGGACGCTTGCGAGCGATGCCGCATGGCTGACGGTAAGTCCTTCCGAAGGCAACAGCAGTTTGAACAGCGATATTACGGTTTCAGTAAATCCTGACGGATTATCCGTTGGACAGCACTCCGGGGCGATAACAATAACAGCGCCTGAGGCGGTCAATACGCCTGTTTCAGCAGTTGTGACAATTCTTATAAGCATGGACAGCGCAACGGCAAAGAATTACGATATCACCGCCGCTCCGTCAGCGTTGATATTTAATATTACTTCCGGTTCCGCGGTGGCGCAAACCAAGGAATTGTTTATAAGCCATGATATTGCGGTGAATTTTGCGTGGACGATTCTTACGGATGCCGACTGGCTTACGGTTACCCCATCGGAAGGCACGTCCTATCAGGCGGCAACTTTAAATATTACGGTTGATCCGGCCGGGTTGGAAACCGGCGTTTATTCATCAATGATAACAGTCAATACCGAAGACGCCAAGAACAGCCCCATTTCAGTGCCGGTAACGGTCTATGTGATTGCAGGCAATAATGGCGGGACCAGTCCTGCTACGGAAACAACGTCCGCGCCGGACAAACCGGAATTGCTTTCCCCGTTTTCGGGTGAAATATTCTATGTTTCCATGCCCGCACTGCAATGGGAATCCGCAAGCGGCGCGACCTACTGGATACAAGTCGGAAAAGACCAGGATTTCACGGATATTGTTGTCAATAAGGTATTAGACTCTGCCCAATATCAGGCGCATGACCTGGAAAGCGATATGCTGTATTTCTGGCGCGTAAAGGCAATCAACAGCTCGGGCATGAGCGACTGGTCTGATACAAGCTGGTTCAGGCTCTCAAGTAATTCGGAAGGCGGAAAAGAAACGCCGAAGGCGTGCTTTTTAACGAAATTAAGAATAAGGAAATAAAATTTTTATGGAAAAACTAAAACCGATGGAATCAAACCCCCTGATTCACATTCCTGCCAAAAGCGGCCTTCGCTCCCGCCTTGTCTTCTGTATCCTGTTTTCTGTATCCTGTTTTCTGTTCTCCCTCCTGCTCTTTGCCGATACGTGGCTCCAGACAACAACGTCCGATTTCAATACCGCCGGCAGTTCAACGAGCGATACGCAGGTTATCAACGATTCCGTTCAAATGGCGCAAACGCCGGGCTGGTGGCAGACGCCTGCCGGTTGGTGGAACACTAACTGGCAATATTCAAGGCCCATAACCGTAAACAACAACAGCGGCGGCTCGTTGGCCGATTATCCGGTATTGGTAGAACCGTTCCGCGACAGCGGGGATTTTGTCAGCGATAGTTTTACTAATATCAGCCCCACCGGCTACTGGCCAATGAGCGAAGGAACAGGCACAAGCGCTACGGCCGACGCATCCGGCCAGGGCAATACTGCCACGCTGGTGAGCAGTCCGGGCTGGGTTAACGGCAGATACGGTTACGCATTGGATTTTAACGGCACCAGCCAATACATAACCATTGCCAACAATCTTTATTCGGGCAAGACCTATACCACGACAATGGCCTGGGTTTATCTTGATGCGTATCCCTCAACCAACGTCGGCATAACCCACGTCTGGAACGGCGTAATGCAGATTGCCTGCGATATAACCTCCCTCGGGTATTTGCAGTTCTGGATAAACGGCGCACAGCGCGCGCAATATGGCACTGCTATCGGAACCGGCCAGTGGATACACCTGGCATTTACAACCGACGGCACTACTGCAAAAATCTATATGAACGGCAGAGAAGTAGCTTCGGGCGCTTTTACCGGCGCGATTTCTGTATCCGCACAAACAATGTATTCCATGAGAAGAAGCGACAGCGCGGCGTACATGGACGGGAAAATAGATGAGCTTTATATGTATGATAAGACGCTGACGACCGAGGAAATCGCCATGCGCTACGGCGCGGGCCTGGCCGGCTCGTGGCATTTCTCAGAAGGGTCCGGCCAAGTGTTAAATGACATGGCCGGCAACGGGAATAACGGTCAATTAGGCTCAACCTCAGGCGCGGATGCGAATGACCCGTCATGGACCGCGTCCGGCAGGTTCGGCAGTGCGCTATCATTCAACGGCGCCAGCAACTATGCAAGCATTCCGTATAATCCGGTATTTAATTTCGGCACAAGTAATTTTGGAATAGATTTCTGGATAAAAACCACTCAGGGCGGCATGTATCCCACAATATTTTCGCGAACTGATGATGAGTGGGGAATATTTCTAAGAAACGGCAATATCCACTTTTTTACCCCGACAAAAGGAAACATCGCGTTTACTTCTCAAACAGTTAATGACGGGAACTGGCATTTTGTGTCAATTGTCAGGCTGGGCGCTACCCTTACGATGTACGTTGATGCCGTTTCCGGATATTCCAATACCACATGGAATGACGATATTACAAGCGTTACCGCGCTCCGGCTTGGGTATGACGGGGCTAATCAATATTTTAACGGCACTCTTGACGAGGTCCGCGTCCACAACCGCGCCCTGTCCGTATCAGAAATTATTACGCGCTATAACGCCGGCGCGCCTAAATACAGGCACGATTTCACGGATATTCGCTTTGTAAATTCCGCCGGAACCGCGGAATTTACTTATTGGCAGGAAACGGATACGAGATTCTGGGTAAAGGTCTCGCCGTCTTTACCAACAGGCAATACGATTATAAATATGTATTACGGCAATGCCGCGGCCAGCGCCGCGTCTAACGGCGTAAATACCTTTGATTTCTTTGATGATTTTTCCAGCGATACTATCGGCACAAAATGGCAGGTGCAGACGGATTCGTCAACGGTTGTGGATGCGCCTACGGCAAACGTTTCCATTGCCGGCGGATACGCCAAGGTAGACAGCGTAAGTTATCAGGTGCTTGTTAATAAGGCGTCTACTTTCGTCAGGCCGTTTATCGCCGAAACAAAAGTAAAAGCGGACGGATTCGGGGCGTATAATGCCGCAATTCAATTCTATACAAAAGGTTCAAATTCCAATACTTATTCCGAGCAGTCGTATGTAGATACCAATAGCTTTAATCTAAGGCACTGCGAAGGAACGTTTACGGATTACCAGGGATCCGCGCACAATCCTGTTGCCAATACCTGCACTGTCAGACAGCTGGTTTTGAGCCTTACGGATGTTTGGGCAAAAAGCTATGATACAAACAGGGGATATCTGGGCGGATATACCCTTACTAACAGTATTAATGACAACAAGAGCATTGGCCTTGACCATTATGCCGACAGCACATCGGGAATTTGGACTTACTTTGACTGGGTCATGGTCCGCAAATACGCCGCGATAGAACCGACCCAAACCGCGCCCGGCTCGGAATCCGCGCTCTATCTTTCCAACAGGGGCGGCGGTACGTGGCAATATAACCGGTCTGTAACCGTTGCAAATAACTCCGGCGGCACGCTCACGGATTATCAGGTGCTTCTGGAACCCTTCAGGGATACCGGCGACTTTATCGGCGATAACCTCAACAACACCGGACTGCTCGGTTCGTGGCCGTTAAGCGAAGGGACGGGAGGTACTGCCGCCGATATATCGGGCAATAATTTCACCGGCACTTTAGTCAACTCTCCCACATGGACAACGGGCAAGTTCGGCAATGGACTCCAGTTTAACGGAAGCACTCAGCGCATAACAACCGCCGACAGCTCCAGCTGGGATTTCGGAACCGGCGATTTCTCTATTGAAGGGTGGGTTAATTATGGCGCATTCTCCGGCGTAATGCGCCTTATATGCGCAGGCAGTCAGGCCGACGGCGCCAACAAGCAGTGGATTTTCGGCAACTGGACCTCGCCATATCGTTTGAATTTTGCTTATTATAACGGCGCCGGCTATACCGACCTTGCCTCCAATTCAATAACCGTAAGTACCGGCGCCTGGTATCATATCGCCATGGTACGTTCTGGCACGACCGTGTATTTCTACTTCAACGGCTCTAACGTTGGCAGCTCCGCCCTTGGGGCGGTTGCCATAAACGGCGGAAGCAGTGGGACTATAATCGGAGCCAGGTATTCCGCTAATACTTCAGATATTATTGAATATATGAACGGTTATATGGATGATATAAGGGTCTATAACCGCGCTTTGTCCGCCGAGGAAATCTCCACGCGCTACGGTTCAGGCCTGGTCGGTTCGTGGCATTTCTCCGAAGGAACGGGACAAACGGCAAGCGACCTGTCAATCATCGGGAACAACGGACAATTGGGCTCAACTGCAAGCGCAGATGCGAACGACCCCGTATGGACAGCGTCCGGCAAATCAGGGCAAGGTCTTTCTTTTGACGGAATAGATGATTATGTGGACTGCGGAACAAATTCAAATTGGGTGTTTACATCAAGCCAACCATTCAGCGTAGAAGCATGGGCGTATGTTCCGGTTTTGCCCAGCGCCTGGAAGGGCATTGTAACGAAATCAAGAGATAGCGCTCCTTCATACGGAATATGGATCAGTTTCGCCAATAAATGGATATTCGGCGGATCTGCTGTCAATATAGAAGGAGGTTTTGTTACTACCGGCTGGCACCACATAGTGATAGTTCAAAACAATACCGATAATTCCAGAAAAATATACGTTGACGGAATAAATAGCGGTTCCGGGGCCGCTGAAACCGGGAACGGATCGGGTAATCTATGGATAGGCGGCGCTAAATCCGTATCGGAATATTTTAACGGTATCATTGATGAGGTGCGCATTTATAACCGCGCCCTGTCCGCTTCGGAAATCACCATCCGTTTCGCCTCCGGTACTCCAAAATACAGGCACGATTTCGCCGATATCCGCTTTGCAAATTCAAACGGCACCCAGGAATATTCGTTCTGGCAGGAGACCGACCAGCGTTTCTGGTTGAAAATCCCGTCGCTCTCTGCCGGCAACAATACGATTAGAATGTATTACGGCAACGCATCTGCTGTGAGCTCTTCCAATATTAACACTACATTCATGTTCGGTGATGATTTTGGAAATACAACCTGGTCAACCGGTAATTGGCTTTTTGACTACCCTGCAGAATGGGCATTTTCAGGCGGGGTATTGCGTACGGTAGGCAATCCCACAAATTCCGGATACAGGGCGTACGTTCCACAAAGTTTTTCCAATCTTATATTAGACGTTAAATTCAGGGAAGACGTTAATACCTCCGGCGGAAGCGCTGATAAAGGAATAATCGCGCGCAATACGGATGCTAATAATTTTTTCGCTTTCGGAGACGAGATCTGGTCGGATGGAATCATTGAAATAGCCAAGGGGAAAACCTGGACGCAGTACGTCTCTAAGTCATACGCTTTCACTACCGGTGCGTGGTACGATTTCCACCTGGTTTTGAACGGCACTAATCTGGAGTATTGGATAAACGGGACGAAACAATTAAATACCACGCAAGCCGATTACAGTTTTGGTTACGTCGGAGCTATTACAAGCGCGGATGGCGATATGTCAATAGACAACTTCCGTGTCCGTAAATACTCGGCCATAGAACCTGTCCATGCCGCGCCCGGCTCCGAACAAAATCCATATATGTATTCAGGCGTTTTTACGTCTTCCGCGAAAGACACCGGTGGAAATGACACTGCAATCAATTCCGTATCCTGGATTCCCGCAGGTCCGGGTGCGATTACCATGCGAATCCGCGCCGGGAATTCCGACCCGGCAGGTTGGGACGCCTCTACCCCTGCGTGGGAAGACGTTTCCAATGGCGATATATCCGTTGCCGCAAAAGGTAAATATCTTCAATACAAGGCAACGTTCGCGGGCGACGGGACGTCTTCAGACCCGGTGCTGACGGATATTACTGTAACATATACGGTTCCGATTATACCACCGGCAGATTCCGTATCGTGCGATAAACCGGTTAACACATGGTATTCCACCGCGGTGTTTACGTTTACAAACGACACCGGTTTCGGAGCTGACATAGACCGCTATTATTACGCCTGGGATAATACGGATTCCTATGCCTTTACGCTCGGCGAACCCGTTTGGGATTCCTCAACCCCACAACTCCTTAACTCCGCAACCTCGGATGGTTCATGGTACTTCCATTACCTCCCGTATTCTTCCACCGATACGCCGGGTACGGCGCAGGATTTGGGGCCTTTCTTTTATGACGGTACAGCGCCTGCGGCCGCAGTCCTTCTATTGCCGGCAAATAACGGTTCCGTTTCAACTTCCACAACGGCTTTCTCGTGGCAACCGGTAACTGACACGAGCGGTGTTGCTTACACCCTGCAAATGGATTATTACGCGTTCTTCGGTTCGCCGCTCGTAAATAAAACAGGCCTTTCTTCAGAATCTTATACCTTTAACGGAACTGCCCCGGAAAAACTCGTCGGCAGTACGTCGTATTACTGGCGCGTAATAACAACCGACGGTGCCGGCAATACCACTAATTCCGGTTATATAAAATTCACTACAACATCGGCTATTCCGCTTATAACCAATACGATGACCGGCGAATCGTATTCATCCCTGCAGGACGCGATTGACAGCGCGAATACGGTTGACGGCGACGTGATACGCATCCAGGATGTCGTGGCGCACGACGAAAATATCGCGATAACCAAGGACATTACTTTGGAGAACGCTATATTGTCGCCTTCAAGCGGTTTTGCCGTTACAGGCCAGGGCGCATCAGGCGGCGAAGTATTGCGGAATTGCGTGATAACTTCCGGCGGCATATCAAACCTCGCGCTCGGGGAAAACCTGACTATTTATGATCCCGCGCCCTCGGCAACGGCAACGATACAGAATTCCAAATTGGTAAACTGCCTGATAGAATCCGGGACCGTTATCATAAACAGCACTCTGGAGAATTGTTATACGGAAGCAACGTTCGGTTATTTTATTGACGCCGCCGGCAATGATTTTCATTTGTCTACGGTGGCCGTC
>JACRIJ010000002.1 GCA_016220095.1 Planctomycetota bacterium
AACTGAGAAATATGGAGGGCATTCATGCCCTTAATGTAACGCCATGAATGGCGTAAATATTAGGCTTTTGACATACAAACCCAGCCATAAATGGCTGGGCTATTATACGCTTTTTATTTTTTCTATTATAACTACTATGTTGAAGATCCCTGTAGCAAGCTACAGGGAATCTTCTCGTCTAAGGAAGACGAATATTGTATTGTGTCCCGATAAATCGGGACAATGACGATTAAAATGCCACCTTGACTGAGGCCTTACAGAAACGCAGGTATGCCCCTACAATAGGCATTTTATCGTCTTCATCCGTCATCCCGGCCCCAAAATCCGCTGTGCGGATTTTGGGTTATTCTTAATTCATAATTTTTAATTCTTAATTTTCGTTATTCCGCCTTCTTCTCGGCATAGCCGAAACTTGTTGAAAATTTATTATTTGACTTTTATCCCTGTAAACTGTATAATTAACGTGTATAGCTGTTGTTTATTAAGGTTTTTATTATGAATAAATTGCTTAAACATATTGAATTTAATTCTAGGATATTACACGGCAAACCTGTAATTAAAGGCACGCGTATTTCTGTAGAAATCATTCTCAAAAAACTTTCACAGAATATTTCAGCAGATGAAATATTGACGGATTATCCTAATCTAACCATTAGCGACATCAAGGCAGCCCTCGCTTATGCGTCGGAATTATTATCTACCGATGAATTATTAACCATCTCTGCACAAATCAAATGAAATTCTTAGCCGATGAAAACCTGGAAAAACGTATTGTTGATTTCCTTCGTGACAGCGGTTACGATGTAGCGTATTGCGCAGAAAGCATGCCGAGAGAAGATGACAGCATTATATTAGATGCGGCAAACAGGGAACAACGCATAATCGTAACAAACGATAAGGATTTCGGCGAACTGGCATTTCTTCAGCGTCAATTAAAAACAGGCATACTGCTTTTACGATTCAGTACGGAAGATGTAAAATTCAAAATTGCCGTTCTTAGGCAATTTCTTCGTCAGTATGCCGGCAAACTGCAAAAAAACTTCGTTGTCATAAGCGAAACAAAAGTTCGTATACGCCCAATCTGAGCATTTCGTCATTTTCATCCGTTTCTCCCTGCCCTAAAATCCGCTGTGCGGATTTTGAATGTTCGTCGTAACCGCCGTCCCTCGGCGCTCGCTACCCGCTACTCGTCGTCACACCGTCCCTCGGTGCTCACTACCCGGTTTACCCTGAGCTTGGCGAAGGGCTACTCGCTACTCCGTTACTCCGCCTTCTTCTCGGCATAGCCGATTCTAAAAGTGCTTCCATCCTTGCCGACATACCACATTTTATACATGCCGGCATCCATGATTACGCATGGATCCATTACATCCGTAGAATCCCAAGCACCGCTCCCGACATTCAAAACCGGATTATACGCCGATGTGTTCCAATTAATACCATCGCCAGAAGTGGCATAGCAAATCCTTCTGCTACCTGCAAGATTGGGAGATACATACCACATTTTGTAAACATTGTTGTCAACAAGCACACTCGGATAGGCAGAATCACCGGTAGCAAGAGGATTAGAAGCATATTTTGTCCAGGATATTCCGTTCGAAGACGTAGCATATCCAATCTTTGCGGCACCTCCGGGACCGTCAAAACCGGTATACCACATTTTGTATACGCCGCCATCAAGAAGAACGCTTGGCGCATCCACAGTATCATCGTCCCAACTTCCCGAAGATCCTTTAAGCAGAACAGGATTGGAGCCATATTTTGTCCAAGTGATACCATCGGAAGACGTGGCATAACTTATTTGACCGTAAGATCCATACCACATTTTGTAAGTTCCATTGTCTAAAATAACGGCACAATGAGTGGCATACACCCCTTCCGACAAAACAGGATTGGATGCGTATTTTGTCCAATTGATGCCATCAGCAGATGTGGCATAACTTATCTTAAAACTACTACCGTCGTTTGATGTATACCACATTTTATACATACTGTTGGTATAAAGAACCGACGGGCCTAAAATTTCGGAATCATCGTAAGAACCGTTCGAGCCTAAATTTAGTACCGGATTAGACGCGGACTTAGTCCAGACGCCTTTGTTGTAATCATCCTGAATTTCAGCGGCACTCCGGGCGTAGTTGTAGATTTTCGCATTATCAATTGAACCGTTGAAAAACAATTCTGCGGTATTTGAATCGGAAGCGTCGGATCCAATAAATATGTCTGTTGTGTCATAAATTATATTACCAGATGCTGATGCATTGTTCTCAAGGACTCCATCAACATAAATCTTTACGACGCTTCCGTCGTATGTCCCAATGACATAGTACCAACGATTTTGATTAAATACAGTAGTTGATTTCACCATGCCGTAATTCCCATAATTTCCAATTCCGTCAAGTCTAATGATAATATCTGCCTTGTTGTCAACTACATCCTCATTAAATCTTAACGCAAAACCTTTGGCATTACTAAGACAGCCTATTACAGCATTAGTTGCTGTAGGTTTAATCCAGGCTTCTAAACTTAAGGCAGATTGAGGTTTTACAGACGAGTTGCTCGTAATTTTTACATAATCGTTCACTCCGTCAAAAGAAAGCGCCCCGCCTGACCAGGTCGCGCCATTCACTGTTCCAGTGTTTCCATTACCGGATGAATCCGTTGCGATTGTACCGCTCGTCTCGTCAAATTTCCACCAGCCAACTAATCCTTCAGGATCCTCAACGCAACGAAACCCATTGACGCTGTTCATGATCGTTGCACCGTTGCCGACGCGATACGCGCAACGCATGCCGGAGTTAAGGTTGCTGGGATTGCTAAACGAGCCGCCACGAAGCACGCGAGTTGAACCAGTAGCCGGTCCCTGTGGGTCACTCGCAGGTGAACTTGCGTAATAATTACTGTCAAACCAATCATTACACCACTCCCATACATTTCCTGCCATATCGTATAATCCGTATCCATTCGCTGGATAACTGCCTACCGGCGTTGTCCCATTTTCATTTTGATACCCATCATAGGCATCCCCGCTATCCCTATAATTCGCATCTGCTCCAGATAGTGTATCTCCCCAGGGATATCTTTTACCTATAAACCCGCCTCGTGCCGCGTATTCCCATTCCGCTTCAGTAGGTAACCTAAATGTCTTTCCGTTCCCCGCGTTTACTGTCAACCAGTTACAATAAGCAACAGCGCCATACCATGAAACATTTACCACAGGGTGAATCTCCTGCTCTGAAATTACCGAAAACACCCCTGACATATAAGTTATTTTAGAAGATGAATCTACGGCGTTTGTTTCAAAATAATTTTGCGTATGGCTCGTATCCGTAGAATCATAAACAACATTTGAATACACAGTAATACTGCCGGCGTTATACGCGAATTGTAAAAACCGCTGATATTCCGCGTTTGTCACTTCTGTTGCCTTCATGCCGAATGACTTCGTAATATTTACAGTATGCACAGGCAATTCATCACTCTCCCACTCACTAAACGCATCGCCCATCTGGAATGTCCCGGCTGGAATGGTCACATATTCACCGGCAAGAGTAACTAAATACTCGTTTTGTATCTCCTCCGCACTCCGGGCGTAGTTGTAAATTTTGATTTCGTCGATCATACCATTTGTTCCCATGCTGTGGTCATACATCTCTCTGCTAATCTCCAACCCGCCAGTTGGTTCGTTCATAGGGGTAACTGTACCGCTATTATCCAGCACGCCATTAATATAGATATTAGCTTGCTGTGTTGAATAGCTATAAGTGGCAACAATATGCGTCCATGTATTTAAGGGAACCGTAGAGTTACTGCCAAGTTCACTGGAGCTATAGTGATTTAATCTCACTCTTCCTGTTGTCCATGTTGAGCTTAGTCCGACGATACAAAGACTATAACCTTTTGTAAGAGTGTTTCTTGAAGAAATAATCTCACTCCTCTCAAAATTCCCATAAGCATCCAGTTTCACCCATACATCCAGAGTATAATCACTTGCATGAATATGAAATTCCGGACTATCAGAAACAGCTACATAACTGTCAGGGACGGTTATATAATTACTACCTCCAACAAAATTCAACGCCTTGCCTTTTACCCCGGTCGCCCATGTCGCGCCATTCACGGCACCTATATTGCCATTTCCCGAATAGTCGTTCGCCGTGGTTCCGCTTCCTTCGTCAAAGCTCCAGTACGCTACCAATCCTCCTGCCTGGTTTACTGTAATGGACTTGGTGGACGTCGCTGTGGCTCCGCTGTTGTCCGTTACGGTTAGCGTCACATTATACGTCCCCTCTGCGTTGAATGTATGCGCAGGGTTCTGGCTCGTTGAACTCGTGCTGTCTCCAAAGTTCCAGTTATATCCTGTTATATATCCGTCTGAGTCCGTTCCCGCGCCTGTGAATGTCACTGATAGCGGCGCCGGGCCTGCCGTAGTGGACGCGATTATGCCCGCTGTCGGCGCGGCATTCGTAGTTGCAGTTATGCTCACCTGTGCCGTCGCTGTGGCGCCCGCATCGTCCGTTGCCGTTACTATTGCCGTGTAAGACCCTGCCACGCTATATGTATGCTGGGGATTCTGCTCTGCCGATGACCCGCCGTCGCCGAAATTCCAACTGTATCCGGTTATCGTTCCGTCCGCATCCACTGCAGACGCGGTAAACGTTACTGTCAGCGGCGCCTTGCCCGTGGTCACATCCGCGTTCGCGCTCGCCGCAGGCGCGCTGTTCGCCGCGCCTGTTACCGTTATGCTCGTTGACGCGCTTGCCACAGCTCCGTCATCGTCCGTTACCGTTACCGTAGCCGTGAACGTGCCTGAATTCGTATACGCATGCGCCGGGCTTTGGGTCGTTGACGTCGCGCCGTCGCCGAAATTCCAGGAGTAACCTGCTACAGTCCCGTCGCTGTCCGTTGCCGTCGTCGTAAACGTCACCGTCAAAGGCGCCGTGCCGCTGTAAACGTCCGCTGTTACGCTCACGCCCGGCGATAAATTCGGCGCCACATATTTGCTTAAAGTAATGTTTTTCGATGCCACTGTCCCCGCACTCAATACGCCTACAGCGGCCCAGTTGCTCGCCGTATATCCGTCGGCCTTTGCCATTATCTCTAAGGCATTCGTCAGTTCCGGGTTTATGTCCTTGAACAAGTACACGCCGCTGGTGTTCGTTTTTACGGTCACGCTTGTAAACGCAGACACATTGGAATTCATTATGATGTCGCTTACTTCAAGCACTGCCATCGGGTCGCCTTTGATGCCCATATCCACGGTGTTTACCTCCGGGGTTTGTACGCCACCTAATGTATATGTTGCGGTAATTTCTATGGTCTCCGTCACGCCGTCTTCCAGATAGGTTTTGTCTGCTGTACCATTGCCGTCGCTGTCAAATTTTGCCAGTAATTTGCCGAAATTTTCCTTTAAGAATGCGTCTATCTGGTTTACATAAAGCAAAGATTTCGTGCCGACTACGCCCTCGGCTATGAGCGTTTCCGTTGATGAAGTTCCGAAAATACCGTGCAGAATGACCTTCCATTGGATGGTCGTTGTGGTGCCTGCGTCTGCCACGGGCACGCTGGCAAAATAAAATCCCTTATCCTGTCCGCCCCAGATGGTTACCAGGCCGAAACTGCCCAAGGAATCGCTTTGTGTAATCGCGGTATCGGACATGGTTACCGTGAATTTGCCTTTTACGTTTTCCGTCAGGCCGCTTGCATGAGAGACCGCTAATCTGATATTATAATTGCCGGCGTAGTAATCCGTGCCGCCGACGACGAGTTCAAGTATCTTAACAAGGATTTCCGCGTTAGTGAGGACGTTCGCGCCGTTGGCGCCGGTGTCGTTCTTTACCGTGTACCAATTCGTATCGCTGTCTTTTTGTATCTCCCATTTATAAGTTGCCGTATCGCTCTTGCCGGCCATTATGGCGGGCAGGCCGTTGGAATTGCCGACAGTAAGACTGCCGGTGACGAACGGGCTTCTGAGTGTCACCTCGGCCCCGCTTATAGCCGCGTTTGTGGATGCATCTTTGACCGTACCGGTTATGGTCGCCATTGACGGCGACGACACCGGCGGCAATAAGATGTCTTTCGTATATGCAGTTACGCCCGATTGGATGGTAACGTATTCTGTCGCGGTTTTATAGTCCATAGCGCTTGCGGTAAGAGAAACCTGATTCTGCGAAGGAGAAAGCGTAAATGTCATAGAATAAGCGCCGTTTGCATCCGTGGTAACGGTTGCGTTTTCCGAGACTACCATAGCGCCTTTGACAGGCATGCCTGTAATGGAATCCACCACATCGCCCGTAATGGTGACATCCGCGGAAACCTTTACGTCAAGCGCGAATACATAAGAATAGAAACTGGACAGATAGACGCCGTTTGCGGCAGACAGCGTATAAACTTTGGCTGTACTGTCATACGCAATGGAAGCAGAGCCGGCCTTTTGCCAGACCAGGTCTTCACCGGGTTTCAGGGCGTCTTTGGCATAATACCACACAGAGAGAGTAGAAGCGCCGCTGGAGACTACGTTATATACGTCCGCCATGGTATAACCGCCGAAGGCTGTTTTTGCATAAGGATAGACCTTGCCTGTAAAACCGAGGTCTTCGTGTTTGGTTTTCTGGCCCAGGCTGTCCTTAAAGGTGACATCAGCCCCGGCAACGGGAATTGCCTTGTCTTTAAGGCCTTTAACAGCGCTGTTTATGGCAGGAGGCGTGGAATTGCCTTTATATGCAGTAACAGCTGTAATAATGCTTTTATTTAAGTTCCATTCATCTACTGTAATCCAGGCATCGCCGCCGTTGTTAGGAATACGCTTTGGCAGTTCTTTTTCCAGGGTATTGCCGGACGTGCCCGCCTTGGCTATAGGCACTGCGGTGAGTTCCACGGTATTTTCATCGGTTTTCTGGAGAAGCAGGTAGAATTTACTGTCTTCAAGCAGAGAGACGGTGATATCCGCCTGGGTATAATCAGCTGTAGTGACTGAAAGAGTAGCCTCGGAGGCCGAGGTGACTACACTCAGAAAAGTACCATTGGAATCCGTAGAACCGAGGGATTCGGTAAGGATTTCATCAGCGGCAAGAAGATAACTGGAGTTATTTTTATCCGGTTTAGAGAGGCCTGAAGAAGGGTAGGATACGTTGCCGGAGAGGAAAGAGATTTCAAGAGGAACGCTTGGGAGCGGGGTGAGCATATTGGATTCGCTGAGTTCAAATAGCATACCGGACACGGAAACCGTATCAGCAACGGGAGTAGTCGTACCGCCGCCCGTACCGCCGCCCGTACCGCCGCCGGTGTCGCCGCCAGTGCCGGTACCTGTATCAGTGCCGGTCCCGTCGCCGGTAGTACCGCCGCCCGTGGTATCGCCACCAGTCGTGCCGCCTGTAGTGCCGCCGCCTGACGTGTCACCGCCGGTCGTACCACCGGTAGTATCGCCGCCGGTAGTCCCGCCGGCAGTAGTGGAATCAGAGCTTCCCCCGCCCCCGCCACAGCCGATTACTAATCCAAATACCGCAAATACAACCATTACGCATAACAGGTTACGATTAAACATAACTATATCCTCCTGAAAAGTTCTTCTTGTCAAAAACCTTGACAACCAAGGACAAAAATGGTATTATAAAAACATGAAAACAACTATATATCTGCCAAAAACGTTAATCAAATCAAACGAACCGGTGGCTATTCTATCCCAAACTGAATATGAATCGCTTATTGAAACGCTTGAAATACTAAGCAATCAGCCGTTGCTTAAACGCATAGAGTCTGCCCTGAATAACATCCGCAACGGCAGATTTTTTTCACATTCAGAGGTTTTTTCCCGCAAGCGCAAATGATTCAATACACATTGTTTTATTCACCGGAAGCAAAAGAATCAATATCAAAATTGACGTTTAAACTTAAACGGATTTCCGAACGTTCCTTTTTGAATCTTTCCGGCAATCCTTACACAGGCAAAAAACTTTCAGGCAAATTATCAGGTCTTTATTCCATACGAATAACCAGACGGTATCGCGCCATTTATAGGATTGATACCGTTAAACATATAATATGGGTATTGGAAGTATCTCACCGTAAAGAAATTTATCGCTAAATAGCACTGCGGTAATCCACAGGAAATCGTGGAAAGAAAGATATTCCTGATTCGCGGGCAAAAGGTTATGTTAAGCCTGCATCTGGCAGAACTATACGGGGTAGAAACGCGCGCGCTGATTCAGGCAGTAAAGCGTAATATTGAAAGATTTCCGCAAGACTTTATGTTTTCGCTAAACAGGGAGGAAATCATGAGGATATCACAAATTGTGATATCCTTAAAATACTCAAATAACGTTTATGCTTTTACGGAACAAGGGGTTGCTATGTTATCCGGACTTCTTAATAGCAAACAAGCAGTCCAGGTCAATATCGCCATAATGCGCGCATTCGTTAAATTAAGACGGGTACTGACATCGCATAAGAAATTAGCGCAAAGACTGGACATACTTGAAGCTGTAACCAGCCGTCACGATAAGGCAATCCGCGAGGTATTTGACGCGATACGCCAATTGATGGCAAAACCTGGGCCGGAAGATGAAAACCGCTCAAAAACAGGTTTTCGCCCGCGATAATTATAATCATATTTTCATTGTATTTAAAGAAGTGCGGTTAGCAAATTGCCTTTACCAACAAGACTACCGTGTGAATCACGAGTTTCGTTATTTTTAGGATCATACCTTCCCAGCAAATTCCCTCGCGAATCGCGAATTTCCAGTTTCCCACCAGACAGTTCTTTGATTTTTCCTAACAATTTACCATGATTATCTTTCAATTCTTGGTCTGACATTACGAAATCTCCTAAAAAAATTATTAAACCTTCTCAATAAAACTTTATTTTTGAAAGTACTAAACCGTTCACCCCTATTTTATCCCGCTAAGAATCTTTAATCCGTCATTCCCAAAAGCTACATACGCATAATTGCCGGAGATATATACATTATAAGCAAATCCTGGCGTACTATACGAATTAGTCAATATCGGTAATGCCGGATTGCTGACATCTATTATCTGTAAACCAGAACTACCACTATTATCCCAATACGGTATATACGCGTAATTACCGGAGAGTTCAATGTTAAAATACGCATATTCTTGATAATACGAACCTGTCAATGCTGGCGATGCCGGATCGCTGACATCTATGATATGTAGAATACTATCCCAGTCATCATTATGCCATCGCCCATTCGTTACATACGCATAATTGTTGGCGACAACGACACTGCTCTCAATATATCCCGCTACAACCCAAGTATCAACCGAACCGGTCAATACTGGCAATGCTGGATTATTGATATTGATTATCTGTAATCCACTATAATCATTAGATCCTAGCGTTACATATGCGTAATTACCGGAGACATAGACATCATTCATTGGTTTCAGTGCATCATACGAACCGGTCAACACCGGTGATGTCGGATTGCTAATATCTATAATATATAAATTACCGCCAGACGTCACGTACGCATAATTGTCGGAAATATAGACATTACGAATAGAATATTCTGGTGCACTATACGAATTAGTTAATACCGGTAATGCCGGATTGCTGACATCTATTATTTGTAAACCATTCGTATCGTCCGCCACAAACGAGTAATTGCCAGAGACAAAGACATCCATAGCGGATCCTCCAGCAGAATCATACGAACCAGTCAATACTGGCGATACCGGATTGCCAACATCTATTATCTGTAAACCACTATCTGCATCCGCCACATATGCATAATTGCCGAGAACACAGACACTGCGAGCAACACTCGGTGTATCATACATTCCATAAAGAAATACTAATGGATATGTCTTATATTGTTCTGCTGTTTGTTCTTGGGGTGTAGCAATGTTACTTTTTATATATATTTGGCTTACAGTGTGATTGTAAAGTGTCGTATAAATTATATTATTACGATAAAACAGTTCTGCTATATTTTCAAGCGAACTTATCGAGTCATATTCAGTCATGCTCATCGTGTAAAACCTCTTGAACGCTCCACCCGAATATGAAATTAGATGGGCATTTCCATCTCCCGTGAGTCCTATCGCTTCGTTTTTTCCTAAATAACCTCGATTTAGCCCCTCATCTAAAACAAATAAACTTGCGTCTATTAGGCAATACAATTTATTGTTTTCATATACAATTGCGGTTACTGTATCATCGGATTCGCAAATTATATTCTCCAACAATAATTGATTATACGCTAAGTCATATTTTTTTGCTTTTTGTTCTGCAACTATGTAATAATTTGTACCATCGTTAGATATACCTTTCTGCAAATTCGTTAACCCGAAAATAACAGTTGTTGTTTCTTTTGTGCTAACATCTAATTTTCGCACTGCATTATTGCCGATATCGGTTATGTAGCAATAGCCATTAGCATACATTATTCCTTTGGGAGTATTAAAAAGAGCCACGGAACCTATTCCATCTGCGATTCCCGATACTCCCGCCTGGCCAGCAATAGTTTCTACCTTTCCGCTGTCAATCTTTACCTTTCTTATCGTGTGATTGCCTGTATCGCATACATATAAATACGTCCCGTCTCCGGTTATGCCTTCGGGCGTGTTGAATTTTGCCGCGGTGCCGTATCCGTCCGCGGAACCGCTTACATCATACAGTCCTGCTAATGATTCGGCATTTTCGACAACAAACGGGTTAGTGTATAAAACTACATCCTGCGAAATCGTTCCATTACTTGAAACAGAGGGCATGACAATGTCGCTATCAAAGAAATCGATTGCTTTTGCCTGCATTTTTATGTAACCGTCATAATAACCATTAACTATCAGGGAGAAATTGCCGTTGGGATCAGTATGAATTGCAGGGTTAGATGATTCTGTGAACGGTCCTACATAAAATGGTGAAATCTTAAGAGTATCCAAATTTACAGCATTTTTCGGTATTTCCTGTATCAAATTTTCCTCTATATCCACTGTTTTGTTTACAGGCGAATTATTCAGGGTATAATTTACTTTTGCATAAACGATTATGTTAACGCCAGTTTCCATATAGCTTTTGTCCGGTATGCCGTCATTATTGCTGTCATATTTTTGTATTAAATCACCAAAATTATCAGACAGAAAATAACTTAATTGGGTAGCGTATAAATATTCTGAGGTGGTAATTTTTTTATCAACAATAGTCGTTGACGCGCTTGCGTAAGTACCGGCTGCTTTTATATGCCATTCTGTTGTGTAAAAAGTATTGGTGTCATACTGGATGGGAATGGCATAGTAAAACCCTTTACTTCTGCCGCCTTTCGCGGTTATAGCGCTGTCATTTATCTTCCAGGTGGTCGTTTTATAGATTGAATCGTCAATGGTTATTGTAAAATAGCCAGCAACTTCCTCAAGGAATCCGTTCGTATGAAGCGCTTGAACGCGCAGGTCGTATTTGCCGGTATAATACGCGTATCCGTCCAGAATGAAACCGCGAATAGTATCTATTATAACTGCTTCCGGTAAATACGCGAATTGAAAGCCCGCGCCTTGTTGCAATACGCGCCATGTGTTTTCATCTTGTTTTTTGAATTCAAAGGTATAATTGACGCCATCTATATAATCCACGCTGATTGTCCTGTCCGGCGATATGCCGTTTAAGGTTAATTTGTTTAATATTTTGATATCATCGGTTATTGACGGCTTCGCAGGAAAAGGCGCGTTTATATCTCCTATCACTACGATTAAATCCGTCCAAGCTTTTACTTCCGCGTTTGCCACCGGCTGGTTATCGTAATAATTCGTTACTTTTCCGCTTATAGTAATAGAATTGCCCGTTGTTGGTTGATATCCTACGGCAGTTGTTGAGGTCAACGTTATATTCATGGTATAAACAGCAATGTCTTGAGTTATTGTAATGTAGAAAGATTCATTTTCGTATCCTATCTTTTTGGCTGTAATAAGTATCTGGTTTGTATCCATTGGGACTAAAACAGTAGCAGAATAATGCCCACTTAAATCTGTTATAACCTGAGAATTTCCAATTACAACAATGCAATCCGTTACCGGACCGCTTTGGTCCTGAACCTTTCCGCTTATTGTTATATCAGGGATATTTTCGGAATCAATAGCAAATACAAACGGAAATAGTCCTGGCATATATACACCTGTTTCTGTCTTTATATTGTAAACGGAATTTGAAGCGTCAAATTCTATTTTACCCGCGCCAGCCTTCAGCCATTTTCTATATTTTTCAGCATTGGTTTTTGTTTCATCATATCCATAATACCACATAGAAAGTTTCATTGCGCCTTCATTGTACATTTGGAAAAGGTCATCAATTCTGAATTCATTGAAGTATACGGTGATTTCAGGATATATTTTGCCGGCAAAATTCACTTTTTTTGAATCAACTTGTTTTCCATTAGATAAAAACCGAACGGAAACATCCGCGCCTGATATAGTATTGCCTAAAATACCAGCATCAGAATCTTTTAATTTTAATGGGATATTCGCGTTCAGGTAAGGGGTAAGGTTTACGACAATAGATTGAGCAATATCCCATTCATCGACGGTAAGTTTTGCGGTATTTTTAGAATCTACAATAGTTGTAAGCGCGGCTTTGGATAATATTGAAGAGGTTGTAGCTGTAAGAGTTGCTTGATTAGAATCAACCATTTGAACGATGAGATAAAGTTTAGAGATTGAGGTCATATCAAAATTGACGCTTACGGTGGTATAAGAAGGCGCGTCAACGGTTATAAGGGCATTTGGGTTCGCGTTAACGCTCGATGACAATTCGCCGTCTGTATTTGTAGAACCGGCAGAAATTGTGTCTACATAGATTACAGCATCAGGGACAGGAAGAATAATGCCTGAATTATTGAATTCAAAGAGCGCGAAATTCATGTTAGTCTGAAAAAAAGAATCTGATGTCGTTCCATCTGTGGTATTTCCTCCGGTATCGTCAGTCGTCCCGCCGCCGGTAGTCCCGCCTGCAGTAGTGGAATCAGAGCTTCCCCCGCCGCCGCCACAGCCGATTATTAATCCAAATACCGCAAATACAACCATTACGCATAACAGGTTACGATTGAACATAACTATATCCTCCTGAAAAATATTTGACTTTAACTGCAAATTGAAAATTGCAAATATCAAATTGTAAAACAGCCGGCGAAACAACAGTCTTTTGAAATTTACAATTTGCAACTTTCAATTTTCAATAAAAAGTGGCAGACACACAGGTCTGCCCCTACAACAGACATTTCATTGTTTAACAGGGACTTTACGAGACCTTAAGGGACTGACGACTGGCCTATAACAACAGATTTAGCGGATTAAACAGATTGCAAAGAACGCAAAGAGCCGGACGCGCACCGCGTATCACGAACCACGAATTGGGAGGGACGCTAAATATACGTTTAGAGAAACCAAAGCCCAGAATCGGATTCCACTAAAGACAAAAACAATCATGTTTTCAAGGACCGCGATTTCCCGGCGCCGCTCACAACCGGCCGGAAAGGGTTGAGAACCCACACATATAAAACACACATCTCATAACACACGGACATCCTGTACTATAATTCACATTATACACCACAAGACTGCCTTTTGTCAAGCAAAAACTGAAATAATTAAGTAAGTCTTTACTGAATATCCTCACTGGTAAAATTCCCGCGCGGATGTTAATATTAAATAACGTAGCAAAGCCGCAACCGAAAGGCTGTTTGCTTTATGAAATTCTAAGCACGAAATCCTAAACAAACTCGGAATCCTAAATCCAAATTCTCCAAACTCGACGAACGGGCGGGTTTCGGTCCTTTGAGAATTAGAGCTTTGAATTTGTTTAGGATTTCGTGCTTAGAGTTTTTATTTATTAAGAACCAAAGCTTCTGCGTAAGAAACATAGAAGTTGAGGACTTAGGCTAAACCACGAATGCACATGACTAAACACGAAGACGGTGTAATTGTTATTAGTGTGTATTCGTGATTAAATACTATTATAAGGAAATACATGAATGTCTGAATTGTCCGACAGGCTCGGTGAACGCATACGCAGTATCCGCGATAAAATGAACCTCAGCAGGGCGGAGTTCGCCGGTATCGTCGGCATGTCCGAGGACGCACTCGGGCTGATTGAACGCGGCGAAACTACGCCGCGCCTTGAAAACCTCCAGAAAATCGCTTCCTATGTGGACATGCAGGTGTCGGAACTGATTGACCTCAAGAAAAACGCCTCCGGCAACGCCTCTCCTAAAAACACAAACAGGAAAATAAAGACCCTGGATAATTTTACCGCATACCTTAAAACCAAATCCCCTGAACAAATCCGCATGCTGCACGACGTGGCTATCAGCATACTGGATAAGAAACGCAGATAAAGCATCAAACCCTGTACCAAGCCCTTCGGCTCTGCCTCAGGATAAACGCTTCGCTTTGGTACAGGGCTAAGCCGCAACCTATAACGCGAAAATAAAAAATGAAGAAGGAGGAATGAAGAACGAACCGACGAAACGAAATTTGCCACGAAGGCGAGAGGTCACAGAGCGTAAAACGATTTTTAGGAGCGTACGTAAACGCAAACGTCGAAAATACCTATTGTAGTTTCGTCGTCGTATCTCTTAAGGTTTCGTTAAGTCCCTGTTTAATTCGTCGCGTTCTCCGTAGTCTCTGTGCGCTCTGTGGCTAAATCCGTATCTTGGAATTGGGATTTTCGTTTATGCACTGCACGGGACAAACCTTCACGCATTCAAGGCACCTTACGCAGTTGCCGTCAGCCGGCTTCTGGTATATCCTTACCTGCGTCGGGCATATTTTATAACACTTTTCACATTCTATGCATTTGCCTTTATCCACCCTCATCTGGTAAAAACTTATCTTATTGAACAACGACCATATCGCTCCCAAAGGGCACACAGTCCTGCAAAAAGGCCTGCTTACAAACGCCATCCACGCGATAAACGCCCCCAATAGCCCGAGTTTAAACAAAAACAACGCTCCTGTCTGATACAACGACTCGGCATGAAATGCCCTGTCATACCCCACCAGCGGAATTCCCGCCTCCAGCGTACCCGCCGGACAGATTATTTTGCAGAACCACGGGTCCCCTGCCTGCTCCGTGGGCGTCAACAACCCAGGCTTCAGAAAAAGCGGCAAGGCAATCACAAATATCAACAGCATTGCGAATTTCATGTTCGCCCAACCGGCAGGAATCGCGTATTTCTTCACCGGTATCTTGTGGAGCAAATCCTGCACAAACCCGAACGGGCATGCCCATCCGCACATCATTCTACCGACAAATACGCCTATAAGGGATACGAAACCAAGTACGTAAAAAAGTATTAGAACTTCAAATTTCCCCGCGGCAGTTGATTGTAATGCGCCGGGCACGCTAAGCACCGCCTGTATGCTGCCTATCGGACACGCCATCAGGGCGCCCGGACAGGAATAGCAATTCAATCCCGGCGCGCAGGCCGCTTTGCCGGCCCCTGAATATATAGCGCCGGTAACGAATCCCGGTATGTACGGATTCATCAGCACGGCGGATGTAATCTGTAAAAGAGGACGTCTCATAACAAAGTAGGAAGAAGGAAAAACGAAGAAGGAAGAACGGACGTAGTATCGAGTAGCTGGGGACGAACGACGAAACGAAATCATAAAATCATCAAGTCACCAAATCACTAAATCCGCAATTCATCCAATTCCGATGCATTCCAGGCACACGTTCGCGGCTTTTTCAATAACGATACGTATGTCCCCAAATGCCAGGCCTATTATTAATAAGGCCGTTACAATTACCAGAACAATATATTTAAGATAAGATTTCATAAAAAGACTCTAACGTTTAGCACCGTAACTCCTCAACTCATAAAACAGCATTCCTGTACCAAGCCCTTCGGCTCTGCCTCAGGATAAACGCTTCGCTTTGGCACAGGGCATAGCCGTACCTGTGCGCCGAAGCGCTTCAGTGCGCAGGCGCAATAAAAAACATATTCGCTTTATGAAATTTTAAGCACTAAGCACGAAATCCTAAACAAATTCTAAATTATAAATCCAATTTTCCCAAACCCGGCGAACGACCGTGTTTCGGTTATTTGAACATTAGTGCTTTGAATTTGTTTAGGGTTTAGAAATTCGGATTTAGAATTTTTCATTCTTCCTCCTTCGTCTACCTCGCGTGTTCAAACGCCTTCTTCAGGTCCGCGATAACGTCTTTCGGGTCTTCTATGCCCGCCGAAATACGCAGGCCGGAGCCGAGAATGCCGGAACGGTGTTTATCTTTAACGCTCAATACGGCGTGGGTCATGCTGGTCGGACTTTCTATGAGGGTTCTGAGCTGGCCGAGGCTGACCGCAAGCGTAATTGAATACGCGTTTTTAGCAATGTAATTTTCTATTTTTTTACAGGCCTGTTCGGATTTTTTCTGCGTGCCTTTGATCTGGAAATAAAGCATTATTCCGGGCGCGAAATTCCCGTCATAATCCACCATCTGCTTGCGGGCGATTTCATACTGCGGGTGTGAGGGCAATCCCGGATAAAGCACTTTATCCACTATCGGATGTGATTGGAGAAATTCCGCGATTTTTCCCGTGTTTTCCTGCTGTTGTTTTATTCTCAGAATCAGCGTAGGCAGGCCGTACACAAGCACGGGCCATGCGGATTTCGGCGCAAGCACGCCGCCGAAGTCTTTTCTGTACAATAGCAGTTGTAAAAACCATTTATGTTTCGTAATCACTGCGCCGCCCATATCGGTGCCGAATCCGCCGATATTTTTGGTCAGGCTGTGCACGGAAAAATCCGCTCCGAGTTCCAACGGCCTCTGGCAGAACGGCGTGGCAAACGTATTGTCAACGATACTGACTATTTTATGTTCTTCTTTGCGTTTCTTGTTTGCCTGTTTTATTACGTCGCTCACGCGGGCTATGTCAATGAGTTCCATTGTCGGATTTGCGGGCGTCTCGTAGTAAACGGCCCGCGTCCTGGGAGAAATATGGCCTGCAAAATCGTTGATGAACCGCATATCAACGAATTTTACATTGATGTTATAACGCGGATACCAATTGGTAAGAAGGCTGTTTGTACAGCCATAAAGCGTTTTATGGCAGATGATTTCATCCCCTGACTTTGTCGTGCATCCGAGAGCCGCTGAAATGGCTGCCATACCCGTGGCAAACGTCAGGCATATATCGCCGCTTTCGGCGCGGGCGAGGTTTTCCTCAAGCATGCCCTTATTGGGTTCGTCAAGGCGGTCGTATATATAGATGGGGGCCTTGCCGTCCTCTTCGTCCTTACCGTACGCCAGGAAACCCTTTGCCCCGCGCTCTGCCGATCCCAGCCTATAGGTCGCCGAAGACGACATCGGGGGTATGACATGGTGGGAAAAATCCCATCGCTTGCTTTTAGACTTTCCGTAAATCAGGGAAGTTTCCATTGAATGGTTATTGTCTTTTTGTTTCTTCATACTCCGAATTCCTTTAAAATCGTAAAAACCTGATGTTACGGATTATATCATTTTCAGGAATCCAGTCAATCAAAAAAACGCGCAGGGTGGGTCTTAGGGTGCTCTTTTGGAAAAAGGTGTGATGGGTGTGTAAGGTTATATGCTGGTAGCTCCCGCCTGGTGAAAGCGGAAGCATTGGCTGCTTTGCATTGAGAGGCCAGGTTTGAACAAACCGGTGCAAACGGATATAGTAGAAGAAAATTCCACCCTGCGCGTATTGTACAGTGCTAATTCATCAAGGCATTATAAAACTCCTCAACCCTTTAACCCGTAAAAACAGGCTCCTCATGCCGTACAGACGGCCGATTAAGGCATGCTATGCTTTTGTCCACTATAGTTTCTGCCGGATGAGGAGCCTTTTGTTTTTTGGCAATTATGGCTGTAGAAAGGTCAAGTTGAGGTCTTTAAAGATATTTCTCCCGTATTGAACAGGACTTCCGGCTGGCGATGGCATAAAGCCATTTTTAGATTTGGCGTATTTACTATAGCATAATTTATTTTTTTGTCAAGAAAAAAGTGATTTCATAAAAATCTTGACTTTTGCAAATTAATATCATAAATTAGGTTTAATTATGAAACAGAAAACTGGCATTTGGTTCGTTGGCGCGTGCGGCAATATCGCCACCCTTGTACAGGCCGGCATCCTGCTTTTAAAGGCGGGCAGAGCCCGGCCCGCGGGCATTCTCACGGAAACGGAACTGGTCAAAGGCGCTGACCTGCCGGGTTATGATGAATTTGTCTTCGGCGGATGCGAAACGAAAAAACCGGATTTCAGGCAGTCTCTTCTCTATCTCTCGGGTTTTATCCCAACCGTAAAAAACAATTGCCGGTTCCTTTTAACAAATCTGAACAAAACGCTGAAAAACATTTCCCGCGGCATCGCAAACGAAACTGGACCCGGCGATATAGGCCATGTCCGGGCGCAGATAAGAAAATTCGCAAAGGCCAACAGCCTCTGCAGTGTGATTGTCATAAACGTCGCGTCCACGGAACCGATGCCCTCGCCGAAAGCCGTCCGGCTAACGCTCAAACAGCTCGAGCAATCGATTTCTTCAAACCGCAAGACAGGACTGCCCGTCAGCAGTCTTTACGCCTTCGCGGCTATCGCTGAAAAATCGCCGTACATCAATTTCACCCCGTCCGCCGGTTCGTCGCTTCCCTGCATCACGGAATTCGCCCTGCGTGAACGCGTACCGCACATGGGCCGCGACGGCAAGACCGGCGAAACCCTGCTCAAAAGCCTGCTCGCCGCCATGTTCGTAATGCGCGATCTTGAGGTAAAAAGCTGGTCCGGCTATAACATACTCGGAACCGAAGACGGCCGCAACCTGGACCTTCCGCAAAACAAGACGACAAAAATTTCAACCAAGCAGGGCATAATAGAAAAAATCCTCGGCTACGGCCCGGACACTAAAGTCGGCATAGATTTCGTGCCGTCCCTGGGCGGCTGGAAAATCGCATGGGATTACGTGCAGTTCAACGGATTCCTTGATACGGAAATGGCCATGCAATTCGTCTGGCAGGGACGCGATACGGCGCTGGCGGCCCCGTTGATAATAGACCTCGCCCGGCTCATGCGCCTGTCGCAGAAACGCGGCGAATTCGGCACCCTGCCGCATCTTTCCATGTTCTTTAAGTCCCCTGCCGGATGCGATGCCAACGCATTGCCGGAACAATTTGAATTGCTGAAAAAATACCTGCGCACAGTGAACAGTGGCCAGTGATCAGCGGACAGCAACCGAACGGTTTCCGATTTTAAGGAAAAACATTATGAAAATAATAGAACCTCATATACACATGTACGCGCGCGTAACCGACGACTATGAAAACATGAAAAAGGCCGGTTATACTGCCGTTATAGAGCCCGCATTCTGGTCCGGCACTGACCGTTCCTGCGCGGGCGGCTTTTTTGACTACTTCACGCACCTCCTGGAATTTGAACACGGCCGCGCCAAGAAATACGGCTTGTATCATTATTCATTCCTCGGCGTCAACGCAAAAGAATCGCGCCATACAAAAATCGCCCTGGAAGTGCTCCGCGGCATAGAAAAATTCCTTGACAATCCCAACTGCCTCGGCATCGGGGAAATAGGCTTTGACCTTATCACGCCTGAAGAAGAGGATATCTTTATCAAACACATAGAACTCGCGGAAAGGCGCAAGGAACTCGTCATCATCCATTCGCCCCATACGAACAAGCGCGAAGGCATTGAACGCATCCTGAAAATACTGACGGAAAAAAAATGCACGCTAAAACGGTATGTCCTTGACCATAACACCGAAGAAACCATCGGGCTAACGCTCGGCCATCCGGAAATCGTCGCAGGTATAACGCTGTATCCCACCAAAGTCAACATAGAAAGAGCGGCGTCCATCATAAAACAGTACGGGGCCGGCCGCATACTCATCAACAGTTCCGCGGATTGGGGCAAATCATACCCTCTCAATGTCAGCGAGGCCGTACAGGCCTTTCCGGCACTCGGGCTTAACGCTAAGGAAATTGAAAAGGTCGCATTCCAGAATGCCTTTGATTTCTTCTCCCAGTCGCCTAAATTTAAGCTGGATTAAACAGATACCATTCCAACAACAGATTAAGCGGGTTAAACAGATACCGTTCAGACAACGGATTGAGCTGATTTAACGGATAGCCGAAGACCAAAACGACGTATTTAACGACAATGTTACCGCTATGTAAGGCCTCAGTCGAGGTTACGCTTAACACACCCCTGCCTCGCCGAAGCGGCTTCCTCCTTTGCTATGGCTTCGGAGGACAAGCCGCGCAGGCAGGCCTAACCCCTCTTAATAGAGGGGAAATTCGTATATGTCCCCTCTAAAAAGAGGGGATCCAGGGGTGTGTCGTCCGTGTTCAGCGTTATCGAAAAACCAGCAAAAACCCACCTCGACTGAGAAGGTGTGAAAAAATACACGGAATTTCAA
>JACRIJ010000081.1 GCA_016220095.1 Planctomycetota bacterium
GAGAATACGTTCACGGGCCTTGTACACACCGCCCGTCACACCATGGGAGTGTATTGTACCAGAAGCGGGTAGACTAACCTTCGGGAGGTCGCCCACCACGGTATGGTTCATGACTGGGGTGAAGTCGTAACAAGGTAGCCGTAGGGGAATCTGCGGCTGGATCACCTCCTTTCTAAGGAAAAAAGTTTAACCAATAACTCTTTCTTCTTCCTCACCAAACCTGTTTTTGTTAAAGAACATCTTTCCATCCGGAAAAGTTCAATCCAAAAGCAATCCAATAAAAACACCAATTGTCAAAAGCGTTTGTAATATTTTAAATCATCTGAAGCAAAATCCTCTCTTCCCTTGCGGGAAAGGGACAGGTTGTGAACCGAAACGACTTTGCTTTATGGCAGAAAGAATGGGAAATCATTTGACTGAAAACGCCTTATTATGTAAGATGTCAAAAAGCCTATGGATTCTATTTTAGGGGATGATATCTATATGACCAATGAACAGCTTGCGCGTCAATTTCTCAGGGCAGTCGGCGCTTATTTCAGGGACCTGTTTGAAAAAAACACCCTTATCAATAATTCATATAAGCAGGCGTTTATGCCGCTTCTGGACGATAACGCCCTACTGAATGACCCCGAAATCATAAAAAACATCGTTAATCCTATTTGTAAATTATGGGAACATTTTCCGGAAATACAGGCCTTCCCCATGCTGTTGTGCTGTGAAATAAAAAAAGCCGGCACGGATGCCCTCAGCGTAGGCCTTTTCCTGCACCCGGATTCAAAATTCACCCCGGATGAAAATTCCATCGCCTCCGGCTCCATTCCCGTCAGCGGTAAACAATCGGCCGAACAACTCGTTAAAAACCTTGAGGATATTACTGAGAATATAAATGAAAAGAAAATGACGGATAACGGAGTTTGAGATCTGGGGAGTTTAAGAGTTATGGGGTTTAAGAGTTATGGAGTTCAGGAGTTACGGGGATTCCTTATGTTATATTACACTGATGAAAATGGGAAAGGCACTAAGACACGAAAAACGACTGCTTCTATCATAACGTCGTCGGCTATCCGGTGTATCCTGTCGCAACCCTGAGTGAAATGAAGGGTATATCCTGTGCATACATGTAAATAGCCGTCCGTAAACGCCGTTATTTGCATCGGATACGCAGGATAAACAGGATACTACGGCGAATCTGGAGCATTTTTCCTGTGAATCTTCGTGACTTCGCGTCTTCGTGGTAAAAAAATGTAAAAATAATTAAACCTTTTTCCTTACTTGTCCGGTTTATCAGTATAAAAGGACATTGCAATGCCTAAAACCGATGATGAATTGATGATTTGCGTCAGCAACGGCGATATAAACGCCTTCGCCGCGCTGTTTGAACGCTATAAGGCGGATGTCGTTAATTTCCTCTGCCGTCAATGCGGCGATTACTCTAAAGCCGAAGATGTCGCGCAGGAATGCTTCATCAGGGTTTTCAAAAACGCCGGCTCATATAAACCCGAAGGTAAATTCAGAAACTGGCTTATGACCGTCGCAGTCAACCTTAACCGCTCCTCAGCCGTAAAACTGAGCGAAAAAAACAGGCCCGGCTCCATTGAAAATTGCGCCTGCCTTGAAGATGGCGCGCAAAAACCTCATTCTGATATTGAAATGAAAGAAATGCAGTCTGTAATTCAAAATGCGTTAAACAACCTGCCTCCGGAACAACGCGAAGTCGTGGTTCTGCGGCATTTTCAGAATATGAAATTTGATGAAATCAGCAGTGTCCTTGACTGCCCCGTTGATACAGTCAAATCCCGTATGCGCTACGGCCTGCTGAAATTGTTTGAATTGCTTAAAGGCACAGGTTATGAATTGTAATGAAATAAAAAATCTGATGGTTGAATGCCTCTACGGCGAATCGGGCCCGGACCGGAAGTCCGAAATAAACACCCATCTCGCTTCCTGCCCCGCTTGCAGGGAGGAATTCGCGCGGCTTTCCGGCGCGCGCAAGGCCCTTGATAAATTACAGCCCTCGCAGGTATCCGCGGCTCTTAAATCAAAAGTCCTTGCCGATATCTGTCAAAAACCGCGGGTTTTCAATAAATGGCTGAAATATGCCGCGGGCCTTTCCGCTGCCGCGGCAGTATTCGTTGTGATGTTCATTACGCTATTCCAGACCGTTCCTACGATTCCCGTTCCACCAGCGTCCGGCGAGGAACAGCCTGTCGTGAAAAAGGGCGGTTTCTGCGTTACCGTCTATAATGACAATCTCGCTATGATCAGGGATTCAAGCACTATTCAAAAGCTCCGCGCCGGCATCAATACCGTGCACTTTGACGGCGTTACCAAGGGCATAAAACCGGATTCGGTCTCGTTCAGGTCAATTACCGCGCCTTCTACCCAGGTGCTGGAACAGAATTATGAATACGACCTCGCGAGCGCGTCAAAGATCCTGGACAAGTATATTGACAGGCAGATTAGCATTATAACGGATGACAATAAAACCCATACCGGAATACTTGCGGCCTTTGAAGGGGATGCCGGAAGCATGTCATATTCTCCGTCCGATTATTCAATACGCGGCGCAGGCAACGGCACCGTTACTATCAGCGATAAATCCGGCGCGCTGGAAATTATTCCCCTTGAGCTGGTTAATACGGTGAAACTCGGCGCATTGCCCGCAAACATGGTGGTACGACCCACCCTCGTGTGGGAACTCAAAAGCGATTCCCCGGGCGAACAGAACGTTGAAGTCGGTTACCTCTCCGAAGGCATGTCCTGGGACGCGGATTACGTGGTGATCGTTTCCTCCGATGATAAGAAGATAGATTTTAAGGGTTGGGTGAATATTAAAAATAACAGCGGCGCTGTTTTTCCAAATGCCGCTTTGAAACTCATCGCCGGCGATGTGAATATATTAAAACCGGAAGGAAGGTTAAGAAACGAAGTTGCAAAAGACGAAATGATGTGGGAAGACAAAGCAAAAGAAACATCAGGCGGGGCAGTCGGTTTCGTTGAAAAATCTTTTTTTGAATATCACATGTACACCCTGCAGGGTAAGACTACGCTTAAGGACAATGAAGTCAAACAGGTTACGCTTTTTCCGGAACTCAAACAAGTGCCGGTGAAAAAGATATATCTGTATAACGGCAAGACCTTCGGCAAAAAAGTCCGCAATATCCTGGAATTTGAAAACATCAAGGAAAACAATATGGGCGTACCTCTTCCGAAAGGCAGAATCAAGGTGTTTAAGGCCGACATTGACGGTCAACTTGAAAGCATCGGCGAAGATAAGATAGACCATACGCCCGCCGGTAAAAAGGAAATGGTCAGGATCGCGCTTGGCTCGGCGTTTGACGTCGTCGGCGAATGGCGCGAAACCGAACATAAATGGATTAACGATAGTACCGAGGAAATCTCCTGTGAAATAAAAGTCCGCAATCATACGGAAAAGGACGTTGATGTGGTGGTTCAGGAAGACCACTTGTACGGCAGTTGGGAAATGGCGCAGAAGAGCGCGGAATTTGAAAAGAAGAACGCGAATACGGTGGAATTTACGGTTAAAGTCCCCAAAGACGGCGGCGAGACAACGGTTACATATACGGTACGAAGGAGTTATTAAAGTCTAAGCCCTCAACTTCTGCGTAAAAAGCGTAGAGGATTTATACGGAAATTAGCCACCGAAAGCACTGAACTCACTGAATCGTAATATATATTAAAATGCAATCCCCTCCCCCTCAGATGGGGGAGGGATAGGGTGGGGGTGAAAACTCATTATCACCCTCCCCCTTGCCCCCTCCCATCAAAGGGAGGGGGGGAGAAACACTAAATATACGTTTTCAGTGTGTTCGGTGTATTCAGTGGTTAATTATCGTATTTCGTGGTCTTGGTTGCGGCTTTGCTTCTTTATAGTCTAAGTCCTCAACTTCTATGTTTCTTACGCAGAAGTTTTGGTTCTTAATAAATAAAAACTCTAAGCACGAAACCCTAAACTCTAAACAAATTCAAAGCACTAATGCTCAAATAACCGAAACACGGTCGGACGTCAGGTTTTGGTCATTTGAGTTTAAAGTTTAGATATTGTTTAGAGTTTCGGATTTAGGGATTAGAGTTTTAGCGTTCGTCAGGATGTTAGGCGTTTTCCTGTGAATCTTCGTGGTTTCGCGTCTTCGTGGCAAAAAACGTCGTCGTTCTCTGTGTTCTCTGTGGCTAATGTTTTGCATAAATTGAAAAAACGCGGAAACAGCTAATAATTTCCGCAGAAATTTTTATGGAGGTTTGGTTTTATGAAACATTTCAGGTTTCTATTTGTAACAGGGCTTATGATAATGTCGGCGGTTATCTTGTCCGGCCGCCCTGCCACGGCGCAGGCCGCCCCGAAAAACAATGACGCCCAAAAAGACACGCGCGTGACTATTTATAATGCCCGTACCGGCATGCCGATGTCGCGGGAAAGTTACTACAGCGGCAGGGCTTATGAACAACGCGGTTATTGGTCCAATGACGGCAATTCATGGATAGCCATTGAGCCGGCAAAGGCATACGTCAAGGACAGAAGGGAAATGCAAATGCCGCAGGGAAGCGGCAAGGTGCAGTTCAAGGATGTCGCTCAGCAGATTGACGTAACGTCCGTTTTTTTCAAGTCCATAGACAACCCGAAGGACGTGGAAATCGCCGAGCAGAACTACGAATACGACCTCGTCAGCGCCGCGAAAATCATGGAAAAATACATTGACCAGCAGATTGAAATTATCACCAAAGACGGCGTGGTTAAAGGCATCCTGATGAGTTTTGACGGCAGTTCAATCGTCATAAAAGACAAGGACACGGGTAATTTAAGCATTGTTCAACGCCAGGATAACGTAAAATCCATAAAATTTCCGGGACTGCCTGAAGGCCTGATAACAAGGCCTACCCTGGTGTGGGACGTGTCCGCCAAAACCGGCGGTGCGCAAATGGCGGAAGTGAGTTATCTTACCGGCGGAGTGGACTGGCAGACGGATTACGTCGCAGTGCTTAATGAAAACGATACAAAAATGGATTTCAGCGCGTGGGTGACGATAAGGAACAGTTCCGGCGTTACCTTTGAAAATGCCAAAATGAAATTGGTGGCGGGCGACGTTAGCGCAAACGGAATGCCGTTACAGCAGGAAAGGACAATGGACGTGCCGCCTGAAATGGCAGGCCAGAAACCCGAACTCGCGAAAGGCACAAAGGGCAGGAAATTGTTTGAATATTATCTCTATGACCTGGAACGCCGTACAACGGTTAAGAACAATCAAACTAAACAAATAAGCCTGTTCCCGACAGTGAAAGACGTGCCGGTGGTGAAATATTATTTATATGACGGTTCCGTCTACGGCAAAAAAGTCCGCACAAACGTCAAATTTCTCAACAGCCAGGGGAATAATCTCGGCATCTCCCTGCCTATGGGCCGCGTAAGGGTGTCTAAGATGGACGAAGACAAGGCGCTGGAATTTATCGGCGAAGATACGGTTGACCATACGGCAAAGGACGAAGAAGTGGACGTGTTTTTGGGCAACGCCTTTGATATAACCGGCGAATGGAAGCACATGGATACCAGAAAAATTGCCGTTAACGTATGGGAACTCAGCTACGAGATAAAACTCCGCAACCATAAAGATGAAAACGCAAAAGTAACCGTGCGCGAACACGCATGGGGCGGACAGTGGGACATCGTCAAGTCAAATGAATTGTTCAAGAATTACAAAAAGAAAGACGCTCATACGATGGAATGCGAGGTTGAAGTGCCTAAAGGCGGCGATGAAGTCATTTTGACATACACGATACGGTATACGTGGTAATTGCGATATCGGTTTTACGCGTGCAATCAGCAGGCCGTCCGCGGCATATCCCGGACGGCCTGTTTTTTTGTACTGCTTCAGTCGAGGTGGGTTTTTGCCGGTTTTTCGATAACGCTGAACACGGACGACACACCCCTCTATCCCCCTTCCTACGCCCGCCGACCTTGCTCCGCCGAAGCGGCTTCCTCCTTCGCTATGGCTTCGGAGGACAAACCGCGAAGGCGAGAGCGGGCTTCGTGCAGGCAGGCTTTGGCACGCAGGTGCGCGAAGGCGGGCTCTTAATAGAGGGGAAGGCGTCGTACGAACGATCCCCCCTCTATTAAGAGGGGGTAAGGGGATGTGTTATACGTATCCTCGACTAACGCCTTACACTCCGCCGTATGTTTTCCTTGACTTGTTTCGCCAAATAATGTAATATTCGCCTTTCCAATATATTATATTAAGTACATTTACCAATAACATATATTTCAGGAGTAAATCAATGACAGGATACAGAGCTTTTGTAAGGTGGACTAAAAGGAACCAAAGGTTGATATTCTACATCCTTATCGGCATCATAGCCATCGGTTTCGGCGTTACCGGCCCTATGTTACAGTTTTGCGCGGGTTCAAAAAAGCAGGTTTCGGCCGGAGTCGTTTTCGGCGAATACATCCCGAGGTCGGATTACGACAGGGTTTACAATGGGTGGGAAAAATTACTCCGTCCGTCCGGCTCGGGCAGGTCCCTTTTCTATTCCCTGAATGAACTTGGAGATACGTGCGAATTTGAATTGTCAGCGGAAGAAACAGCTAAAATACAGGATGAAAAGAAAAAAAGCCTTCCTGTTGACATGTCCGAAGAAGAAAAAAACATAAAGGTTAACGATGCGGTTAAAGAAGCCCTTGTAAAAAAATTAGAGGCTTCGGCCTGGAATGCCGTTATATTGCTCCATGAAGCGAAAAAAAACAATATAATCGTTACCAATATTGAAATTGGTAACATGCTAAAGCAAAAGCTTGGCTGGTTTTACAGGTACTACTTCAAACTCCAGGAAGACCCGTCTCCGGAAGGGCTTCTTGCCAGCATAGCCAAACAGTCTGATATGACCGAAACCCAATGCCTTGAAATAATCAGGGAAATCATGATGGTTGAGAAGTACATAGCCTATCTCAAGGATTCCGTGGACGTGCCTATGGATGAGGTCTTTCAAAAATACGTGAAAAACCAGACGAATTTTCTCGTTCAGGGAGCTGGATTCCACCGGCAGGATTTTGCTATGAATCTGGAAGTGACTGCGGCGGAACTCGCGAAATATTACAATGAAAACAAAGATAAATTCAAAACGCCGGAAAAATACAAACTCCAGTACGTTTTTGTAAGCAAGGAAAAGTTCCGTTCAGTAGTTCCGGAACCTGAGGAACAGGCGTTGAAGGACAAATACGAAGCAGGCAAAAAATCAGGCAAATACCAGATAAGTAATCCCGAAGAAAAAAAACCGGGCGTTAAGGAAGAGCCTAAGGATAAGCCTGTCCAGTATAAGGCGTTTGACGAAGTGAAAGATGAAATAAAAAAAGAAATAATAGAACAGGGCATGAAAACAGCGGCGTATAAGCAAATGTCCGAAGTCAGGATAAAAATCAAAAACAAACTGGATGAAATTGAGGATTTTAAAGTCAAACACCCGGGCAATCCGGCCGTTCCTGAAGTACTGCTGGAAAAATTGACCGAAGGGATGCCCGACGTGGTTTGCGCCAATACGCCATACATCACGCTTGACAACGTTGACGAGCTTGAAAAGGACTTCGGCAAGTTTGATAAATTCAAACGGGCACTGCAGTCGTCTTTCAGCGTCAACGAAATCAGCACGGATGAAGATACCGATAAGGGCTTGATAATGTTCAAATTGCTTGAGAAAATACCTTCCGTGATTCCGCCTTTTACGGCAGGCCTGGAGTCAGCCGTTAAATCCGAAATCGTAAAGCAAAAATCCCGCGAATTGGCCAAGACGGCCGCCGAAGAGTTCATGAAAGAGGCTGAAGCAAAACTTAACGAAATAAAGACGCAGGACGAACAAGGCAAGCCGTTTTCCGAAGAAACCATGCGCCAGCAGAAGGTGACCGGTTTTATGGATCTCGTCAATGCCAAAGGCCTGGCAATGAAACCGTTCAGTTACAAGAGAGACGCTTCGGTTACGGATATCGGCGATGCGGATGCGTTTAAGAATACGGTTGATTCGCTTAAGAAAGGCGAATTGGCAATCGCCAAGACCTATGACCCGTCATTTAAGGATCAAAACAAATCCGAACCGGACATATTTTATGTCATACAGTTGCAGAGGGTTGATCCCCCCGCCCCGAGATATAAGGATTTTGACGATGAGGTGAAAAACCTGCGCACGACTCTTAAAAACGACAGATGGAAAGATTACTGGAAGACATACTGGGCAACATTGTATAACCAGGCGGAACTTGAAAGCTATCTGGATGAAAAATCCCTGCCTGCGCCTTCATTGCCTGATTCTGATTATTGATATGGTTTATAATTTGCCGCATATGCGCACTGTTGCCTGAAATTCCCGTACACTATTAACTTCGGCGGAGTAGACTGCTGAAGGGAGCTTCAGTCTGTGAAATCTGGTGTAAAAAAATTCGCCTAATCCGCTGTTGAAAACATATGAAACCAATCCTGCAATTAGCGCTTGATTTTGTTGATTTAAAAAGGGCTCTTACATGCGCCGAAGAGTCCGTCAAGGGCGGCATAGACTGGCTTGAGGCCGGCACTCCGCTTATAAAAAGCGAAGGCCTTAACGTGGTCAGGGAGCTTCGCAGGAGATTTCCGAAACATACCATTATAGCAGACCTTAAAACCATGGATGCCGGCAGGATAGAAATGGAATCCGCGGCCAAGGCCGGCGCCAATATCGGCATCGTCATGGGAAGCGCGTCGGAATCTACCATCAATGAATGCATTGAAGCCGGTAAAACTTACGGAATAGATATCTGCGTTGACCTGCTCGGCGTGGAGGATTATATCGGGCTTGCGAAAAAGGCCGAACAGTGGGGCGCTCATCACGTAGGGCTCCATCTCCCGATAGACGACCAGATGCTCGGTAAGGACCCGCTGGAACAATTGCGCAAACTCCGCAAACATATCAACATGCCCATCGCGGTTGCGGGCGGCCTGAATTCCGAAACCGCGCCCGAGGCGGTCAAGGCCGGCGCGGATATCATTATAGTGGGCGGCGCCATCAATAAGGCGCCGGACGCGAAAAAAGCGACTGAAATCATCAAGAAGGCCATGCTTACCGGTAAAAAAATAAAATCAGACCTGTACAAGAAATATTCCATGGAAAACGTGCGTGAACTCCTGATGAAGGTTTCTACGCCTAATATCTGCGACGCGATGCATTACAGCGGCGCTATTATGGGCATACATCCGGTTACCGCGGGGGCAAAGGTCGCCGGACCCGCATATACGGTGAGGACTTATCCCGGCGATTGGGCCAAGCCCGTTGAGGCCATAGAATTCGCGCAAAAAGGCGACGTTCTCGTGATAGACGCCGGAGGCCAGGCGCCCGCTATATGGGGCGAACTTGCCACGCATAGCTGTGTGCAAAAGGGCATTGCGGGCGTGGTAATAGACGGCGCCATCAGGGACGTGCCTGAGATACGCGCCTTGAAATATCCGGCCTTCAGCAAAATAATCTGCCCTCAGGCAGGCGAGCCTAAGGGCTTTGGAGAAACGAACATAGCGATAAAAATCGGAGGCATAGATATAAGGCCGGGCGATTGGATTGTAGGCGATGATAACGGCGTGGTAAGGATACCGAAAGATAAAGTCCTTGAATACGCGAATCGCGCCATGGATTGGCTGGAAAGGGAAAACCGGCTCAGGAAGGAAATCCAGAATGCCTCGTCTTTGTCCGAAGTCGCTGAGCTTATTAAGTGGGAAAAGAAGATAGGCAAAGAAGTGAATGATAAGCAGTAGTTATGAAAAACAAGAAATCACCGGCTTACAAGAGCATTATTGAAATTGATTCAAAACAATGGGGTGACTGGAGGCATTTGACGCCGGCACAGCGCTGGGATGAATGCGCGAGGATATGGATGGAAACTTATGAAGTCAGAAAAAAATCAAAAGCACATATCAGACAGTCCATTCAGCGCAGTTTTGGCCGCTCTGGAGCAATGTAAGGTTGAATATATTGTTCTTGGCGGGCAGGCTGTAATAGCGTACGGAGCCAGCCAATTCACCCGTGACGCTGATTTCTGGATCAATCCGACAAGGGCTAATATCAAACGGTTTGAAAAGGTCTTGCGGGAATTAAAAGCATCTCAACGTTTCCTTCCGCCTTTAAAGCTTTCATACTTGAGAAAAGGGCACGGAATACATTTTCGGTTCAATTATTACGAAAAAGATTTTTACGTTGATATTATGGGCAAACCGCCGAGGGTAACAGGTTTTTCACCGGCACAAAAGGACGCAATTCATGTAAAATGGCATGGATTGGACGTGCCTGTCCTGGATTTGCCCCGTTTAATAAATACCAAGAAAACCGACAGGGAAAAAGATTATTTGATAATTCAGTCATTGACTGACGCGGTATTTGAACAGGCGCAAAAGAGCCAAACAATGCGCAAATCAGTAATACGCTGGTTGGTTAAAGAACTGCGGGACCCGCGCCATCTACAGGCTATTGCCGAAACATGGAAAAACGGAAAAGAAGAACTCTTGAAATCAGGAAGAAAAGCATCCGTATTGTCAGTCAAAAATGCTTCCGTGCCGGCAATTCAAGAGGAATTGGATTTTGAAAAGGAAAAACTCAAAAAAGAGAATCGTGAATATTGGAAGCCGTTTATTGATGAATTAAGAGACCTTAGGCGTAAACAACGGGGGAAAGACAGATGAAACTAAGATACCAGCGCGTTTCAGACGCGAAACGCTATCACGAAATATTGAACAATCCGAATTTTAAATACATTTCGGCAATGCCCGGCACAATCCGGGATGAGGAGATTTTTTTAAGCCAGGGCCCTGAGAAGAGGCGAAAGAATATAGCGTATAACTATGCGGTTGTGCATCTCGGCAAGGTCGTCGGCGGCATAGGTGTCATCATAAACCAATCTGCAAGGCACATAGGCATACTTGGTTATTTCATTGAAGAAGCATGGTGGGGCAAGGGATTCGCGACAAAAGCGCTGAAGGCCGTGGAAAAAATTGGCTTTGAAAAACTGAAACTTACCCGGTTGGAAATACTAATAGCATGCCCCAATAAGGCCAGCGTAAAAGTCGCGCAAAAATGCGGCTATGTGAAAGAAGGCATGCTCAGGAAACGGCTGTTTATAAAAGGCAGGTATGAGGATGCGTATCTGTTCGCGAAGACGAGGTAATTTGCAGTGGAAAAGGGCACGATCAGCAAAAAGCGCAGGCATTCTTTGCATGAAATTTGAGAGTTGAAAATTTTATGGGCCAGGATGGAGTCGAACCATTGACCTCGTCCTTATCAGGGACGCGCTCTAACCAACTGAGCTACTGGCCCGCAAATTTTTTGCCCTGCAAAAAATTTGCAGAGCATTTGAACATTAGAACAGGTGACAGGTGAACGAACAATAACGCTTTACGCGTTTCTACATCCTTTGCGCAAATGCGGTCAACTGTTCTCCTGTTCAACTGTTCACGTTTTTGCTCTGCATCCTTCGTTTTTGGCATCCTGCCTCGCTCAGGATCCCTGACGTCCTGTCAGGGGCGAATTTGCAGAGCATTTGAAAACAGGTCTTAAATTATAATTTTTTCACCCCGAAAGTCAAGAAGAATTTACGGTTGACTGTATCGCCTCAGTAGAGGTGGCATTAAAGGACGTTAGTAGCCCAGCCATTTATGGCTGGGGTATGAAAAACTGAGAAATATGGAGGGCATTCATGCCCTTAACATAACGCCATGAATGGCGTAAGTATTAAGGCTTTTGGCATACAAACCCAGCCATAAATGGCTGGGCTACTATACGCTTTTATTTTTTCTATTATAACTACTATGTTAAAATGCCACCTCTACTGAGGCCTTACGGTTGACTTAACCTTGAAATTTTCCTGCTTATTTAGTATGTTATTTTGGCAAGGAAAATGTAGTTTATAAGGATGTTTCTATATGGATAATGGATTAACTCGTGAAATGCTTTCCGAAGTGCTTAGCGCCGGGCCCTCTTTGTTTGAATTGGATGAATTGGAAGATTTTGTCTTTGAAATTGACCTTGAAGACCCGGATATCATTGAATACACTAAATTGTATAACGAGCGTTTTGATAATAATAGCAAGGATGTCCAACAGCGGTTGTTAAAAGTAATGCCTGTCTTGAGCAAAAAACTGTTCGTGCCTGAAAAACAAAAAGAATTGTCCGATATACTTGGCGAAATAGAACGTAACTATAAAAAACAAGACCAGAATATTTCGCTTATTGCCAGGATGTCAAAATTTGCCCTGGAGGATGATGAAACCAGATGCGAGGCGCCTATCGTGATTGCCAAGGTGATATATGAGATTGAATTGGCATATCACGGCAAATTACAGTTTAAAATAGAACAGGCAGAAAAGCTGGTCAGCGACGGTAATACTGAAGGCGCGGTTACACTATTAACAGAACTTAAAGGTATCGGAAGAATGCTGTGGGAAGTGCCGGAAAAACTCGCGTATATGTACTGGAAATCCGGCAATAAGGAAAAAGCTATCGCTGAGATAAAAGAAGCCCTGCGCATAGCCGGTATACATTGGAAACGTACCGCGTCCGGTATGAAATATGAAATCATAGAGCAATTGGAAAAAATAACCGATGAATATCTCGGCAGGCCGGAAAAGGAAATCCTTGCGCGTTTCGCGGATTACGCCTACGGTATGCTTTACGACGCCGGCGCCGCGGAATTGGATGACGTTATCTCAAATCTTGATGCTACGGCCGTATTGCCGGCCTTTATTACCAGAACGGTTTTTGAGGATGCCTTGGCAAAAGATGATCGTTTTAAAATGAAGGATGACTATTTATACCTGTCGGCTATTGATAATATTGATTTACTGCTTTCGGAACGTAAGCAAAGAAAAATTGAATTTGCCTACTTCAGGTATGAATTGTCGGCAATGAAACTTATACAGGAAGGCAGGATGAAGGAATTGTTCAGCGAGGATGAATTGTTCGCTGACAACGAATTGCGCGAAATGACAGGAGGCAAATGGAACCTTGTTTCCGTGCGGAGGCGCATGAGAACCGATGTTACAGGCAAGCCAAATAATCTGGACAACGTCATCGCAAGCGTCGGTGAGGTGAACGGCAGGAAGAGGATTGCGCAATTGCTGACAGCTGTCTGGAAATATAGCCCCAGGTGGGAACTCGGCGGGATGATGCCGGCTGAATATGCCCCTGAAACAAAAGATAAAAATAAAAAACCGGCCGCGCATTCGCACGGCGATAACTGCTCCTGCGGGCATGACCATTAAATAAGCTTCGTTATGGTGACATTGTCATTGCGAGGAGTCCCGATTGTTTTCGGGACGACGAAGCAATCTCTTTGTTGCAGTAAAGAGGGTTTTTTCGCAATGACAATAACATATCAGTTTGGAATCATTTGAATTTATACATTGGAGTTTGTTAAAGATATGCAGAACAGCTTTTCCACTATCATAATCGGCGCCGGGGCCGCGGGCATTATGGCCGCCATCAGCGCTAAACGCAAGGGCCAATCCGTCCTGCTATGTGAAAAGATGCCTTCTCCCGGCAAGAAACTCCTCTCTACTGGAAGCGGCAGGTGCAACCTGCTGAACGACGACCTCAGCGATCATTATTACAATGCCACCGCAAGGCCTCTTGTTAGAATGGCCTTCAGCAGGTTTGGCAAATCCGCAATCCTGGGTTTTTTCAAAGAACTTGGGTTAGAAATATATTCGGACGGCGGCAGGATTTTCCCGGTTACGAATCAGGCATCGTCAGTGCTAAGAGTGCTGGAATTGGAACTCGCGCGGCTCGGCGTGTCCGTTGAAACCGGATTTGAGGCGTCAGCCATTTCCACTTCAGAAAACGGTTTTACCGTTGTTTCCAAAAATAAGAAACGTTTTGTTTCCAAATCGCTTGTACTCGCCCTCGGCGGCAAATCGTATCCGGCGTTCGGTTCCGACGGCAGTGGCTATAAATTTGCCAGACAATTCGGGCATAAGATAATTGAATTGGTTCCCAGTGCGGTTGCGCTTGATGTCAAGGACAGGTTCTGCCATCTGCTCCAGGGCCAGAGGATATCATGCAGGGCGTCGGCGAGTCAGCAGGGGGCAGGAGTCTCGAGTCTGCGCCGTGACCCGTTTTCCGTGGTCCGTGGCCCGTTTAAACGGGAACCGGGAAACGGGTCACGGGAAACGGATAACGTCCTTCATGCTTCATTTTCCATTGTTCCTCCTTCGTATGAGTCTGGAGTAAGGACTTTAAGCAAGGCCGCGGGGGATGTGATATTTACAAAGTACGGATTGTCAGGCACGGCGATACTGGATATAAGCGAAGAGATATCAATCGCGATTAACAGAGAGGGCGCGAAGAATATCGGAGTATCAATAGATATGGTGCCTTTTATGGAAGAAGGGGCGTTGAGTCAGGAATTGGCGCGCAGGATTCAGAAGGGCATACCGAACGAAGAATTGCTCGCGGGCATATTGCCGAACAAATTCAGCGCGGCCTTAAAGGATTTGCTTAATAAAAAAGATTGCACAGTGATTGCGCATGCGTTGAAAAATAAACAATTCAAGGTTTCAGGCACGCGCGGCTGGAACGAGGCGGAATTTACCGCCGGCGGCGTGGATACGCAGGAGGTAAACGAATTCACCTTGGAATCCAAATTGAAAAAAGGCCTGTATTTTGCCGGCGAGATATTGGATGTCCAGGGCAGGCGCGGCGGGTATAACCTCGGCTGGGCCTGGGCCTCGGGCTGGGTGGCGGGATTAACGGAGTAGCGAGTACCGAGTAGCGGGTAGCGAGGGCCGGACGGACGACAGAGTAGAGACGCGCCATGATTTTATGAAGGTAGCCCTTCGCTATGCTCAGGATAAACCGCAGGCTTAGAGTCTGCGCGTTGGTATTTCTTATTAATACTGAAAACAGTATTCTTGAGAAATGAATTTACAGGTCGCATAGAGTTGATTAAAAAGCCTATTCGTTGACAGGTGCGGTAAACTTAACTTCAAAGCCTTCGCGAAAAACGTGGAGCCTTATCTGTACGATTCAAAAGACATAAACAGGGTCATGTTGTTTCCGGATTACGTAAAAACGCTGAATGAGCCGTCTCAGTGAAGGTGGGTGTTTAATAATAATTATTCAGCGAAGGTAGCCGCAGGCTTAGAGCCTGCGCGGTTTATTTCATAACACGCGGGCTAAAGCCCGCGGCTACCAATGGTGTATAAAACCACCTTTACTGACGCCTTACCGCTGAATTTTGATTTGCCTTGACAATACAGGCGATAATTCTATTATTTAACCTTTCTTCCTTCTCGCCAGCTCATTTGCGTAACGCATTCCAAGGTTCGACGCGTTTTCCCTTGCCCATGCGGTCAGTTTTGTGGTTCCAGCGGGTGGCGAATCCGTGCTCAATAACCCGGCCTTCAGGCCTTTTATCTCCGGCCATGTTACTACCACGTCGCCGGTTATCTTCCCCAGCATCCAACTGAAAATATATCCTATAGTGTCCGGTATGGGAATTATCAGCCTTTCCACGCCTATGGCCTTGCCGATTTCCTTTGTAAGTCCACGATAGGTAAATGTTTCCGGGCCTATGGCGTCAATGATGACATTTTCTTTTTTTTCTCCTTGTTCTATTGCTAATTGCGCGAGGTCGTCCACATAAATCGGTTGTAGTTTATAATTGCCCATGCCGAATGTGCCGAACACGGGAAATTTTCTCAGCATCCAAGCGATGTTGTTTATAAGGATGTCTTCTTTGCCGAAAAGCACGGCCGGCCGTAATATCGCATAGGAAATCCCTGATTCAATCAATGCCTTTTCCAGTTGCGCCTTGCCTCTGAAATATTCAAAAGGCGAATTTAAGGAAGGATTGGTGATGCTTACATGGACTATCCTTTTGACGCCGGCCTTCTTGGCGCAGTCAAATAGCTTCAGCGTATTATCAACGGCCTCGGAATGTTTAAAGTCCTTGTGATTGAACCTTACCCAGTAGGTGTTATACAGCACGTCTGCGCCTTGCAGTGTCGCGGCGAGTTTTTCCGGTGCGTCAAAATTGAACGGAAAGGCTTCAATATTGTCCACTGAAGCCGGTCGGCGGTGCTGGGAATTGGTCAGGGTTTTGACGCGACATCCTTTCGCAAGCAGGCGTTCCGCGATGTACCTGCCGGAATAACCGAATGCGCCCGTGACGATGTGGATTTCGCTGTTTGCCATGATGAGCATTTTAGCAGTATTCGTATCGTTTGTCAATAATAGTGTCTAAATCTGCCACGAAGACACGAAGAACGACTAATCGTTAATTGGCCACGAATTAACACTAATACACGCGAATACGCTGTGTGTTATCCTTGGCATTCTGTCTTTGCGTCGTTTATCGTTCCTTGCGGCTCGTCGTACGTTTAACGACGACTAACGAATTAACCGCAAAGTTCGCCAAGCACGCTAAGACGATTGCAGGTAACGCCGTCTTTGCGTTCTTCGCGCGCTTAGCGGTTTATTCCAGCCGTCATACGTCTAACGACGACTACGGTTTAACCGCAAAGACCGCTAAGCACGCTAAGACGGTTTACGAACGTTCTCTTGCCACGAAGATACACTTTACTTTGCTCAGGACTTTCTCGCAATGCTCGGTCGCAGGACTGCGGCAGGATTAACAGGATACGTCGCCGTTATCCTGAGTAGTCAAGACGAAACGACGATAATTTTTACCACGGAACACACAGAATACACGGAAAACAACGACTTTTACCGGTTTTTGCCGCGAAAGCATAATACGTTTCTGTGTGTTCAGTGTATTCAGTGGTTTATTCGTTCGTTGTACGTTTAACGACGACTAACGGATTAACCGCAAAGGCCGCTGAGTGCGCTAAGACTGTCTACGAACGTTCTTTTGCCACGAAGACACGAAGACGCGAAGATTTGCAGGAAGCGCGGGATCGTTGCGACTCGCAGTAATCGCAGGATCGCTCTCGCTTGCATTTTGCTTCGTTATGGGATTACTTCCTGCGAACCGCAGTGATACTGCGTTTCCTGCCCTTCGGTTTCGCCTCAGGGTAAACTTGCCGAAGCGATACTGCGTTTTATGTCTCTTTGCGTTCTCTGTGGCTAATCGGCGTAGTCGTTCTTCGTGACCTCGCGCCTTCGTGGCAAAACGGCGTTGTCGTATTATTATGGTTTCTGTTAATTTTTGACAGGACATCTGAAAATGTTATAATCATTGTTATGAAAATTTTTATCAAAACCTTCGGTTGCCAGATGAACAAGCTGGATTCCGAGTTGGTGCTTGGGAGATTCCTTGAAAAGGGCTATTCCGCCGCGAAATCCGAATTGGACGCGGATGTCATCCTTATCAACACCTGCAGTGTGCGCCTGCACGCGGAAGACCGGGCGTATTCCGTGGCTGGTTCACTCAAGCCGCTCAAAAAGAAAAAACCGAATCTGCGCATCGGCATAATCGGCTGTATGGCCCAGAAGGACAAAGATGCTATAATCAAAAAACTGCCGCATATTGACATCGTCTGCGGCACTTACGAATTGCATCTCCTGCCAGAATTGGTGGAGAAATCTTTTGCAAAACCTGTGGTCGCGGTTGATGAGATTGAGACATCCATTGACCCGCAGGAGCGGACGAAGATTTCGGGTAAAAACGGTTTTCAGTCGTTCCTCAGCATAATGCGCGGATGCAACTGCAAGTGTTCGTATTGCATCGTGCCGTCCGTAAGAGGCGATGAAATCTGCCGTGCGCCTGAGGATGTCTGCGCTGAACTTGCGTCACTTGCGCGAAACGGATGCCTTGAGGCCACCCTGTTAGGGCAGAACATAACCTCATATAAATACAAGGCAGGCGGGAAAGCTTCTACACTGGCGGACCTGTTGAGGATGGCGGATAAGGTTGAAGGCGTCAAACGCATAAGGTTCATTACATCACATCCGGCATTTGTGACTGAAGACCTTTTTCGCGCGATAAACGAGACCGAAAAGGTATGCGAATTTTTTCATGTGCCCGCGCAAACGGGTTCAAACCGGCTTTTGAAAGACATGCGCAGAGGTTACACAAAAGAGCGGTATCTGGAAATGGTGGAACTTGGCAGAAGAATCGCGCCGGAGATTGAATTTGCGAGCGATTTTATTGTGGGCTATCCGGGGGAGACGGACGCGGACTTCGAGCAGACCGTGGATTTGATGAAGCAGGCGCGATTTGCGGGCTCGTTCATATTTAAGTATTCCCCGAGGCCGGGGACAATATCGGCGGATATGCAGGACGACGTGCCGATTAAGGTAAAGAAAGAGCGCAATCAGGTTTTATTGAAACTCCAGGCGGAGATAAGCCTTGAGAAGAACCGCGCGCTGATCGGAAAAGAAGTGGAGATTCTTGTAGAAGGCAAAAGCAGGATAGACGCGTCAAAGCAGACCGGTAGGACGCGGCAGAACCAGATAGTCGCGGTGGAGAGCGCTGAAAACCAGACCGGTAAACTGGTTACCGTGAGCATTACGGATTGCACGGCGCTGACATTGTTCGGGGCCGTATGAATTCAGGAAATCTGCAGAAAATTCCTTGTAATCGTTACGGTAAATTGTTATAATAAAAAATATGAGCATTCAAGAGCAAACAAAATATTTTATGGATAGCGCTGAGTATGATTTGTCGGTTGCGGAAACTTTGTTCCAGAATGGACATTACCCGTGGTGTTTATTTATCGGGCACCTGACACTTGAAAAAGCATTAAAAGCTTTTTTTATTAAAGATAATCAAAAAACTCCGCCTAAAACTCACAATCTTGTTATGCTGTCTAAATCAACGCGTTTGGCATTAACCAGCGAACAAGAACAATTTCTTGATAAAATCAACGATTTCAATATTGAAGCAAGATATCCTGATATTAAACTGCAGTTTTACAAGATTTGTACTAAAGAATTTACTACAGAAAATTTCATTAAAATCAAGGAGTTCTACAAATGGTTAAAGCTCCAAATGACATAATAGCTGTAATCAAAAAATACATAGCGGAATTAGAAAAGCATAATATACGCATTAAAACAGCCATTTTGTTTGGTTCTTATGCAAAAGGCAATCAAGATGAATATAGCGATGTTGATATTGCGTTGGTTTCCAATGATTTTGAAGGTGTCAGGTTTCTGGATAAGGAAAAAATAAGAAAAATTACGCTTGATATTGATTATAGGCTTTCACCTTTACCGTATAGAACGGAAGATTTCACATCCGATGATTTATTTGTTAAAGAGATACTGGAGACAGGCGAAAAAGTAATCTAATGTCAAAGGCAATAATAATCGGCCCCACATCAGGCATCGGCAGGGCGCTTGCCAAAGTCCTTGCCGAAAACGGTTACAGCCTCGGCCTTGCGGGCCGCAGGGTTGAATTGCTGGAATCGCTTCAGAAGGAAATCAAAACCGAAACGCATATCAGGAAAATTGACGTTTCAAAGCCCGAAGAGGCGGTAAAACTTCTTGACGAACTCATCCGGGAAACCGGCGGTATGGATTTGATTGTCATAAGTTCCGGCACGGGATTCATTAATAAAGACCTGGTGTGGGAGCAAGAGAAGGCTGCTATTGACGTAAATGTAACGGGTTTTACTGCGATAGCAGGTGCGGCAATGGATTATTTTTGCAGGCAGGGCCGGGGTCACATCGCCGGCATATCGTCAATAGCCGGATTGCGCGGCGGCGCGGAGGCGCCCGCGTATAACGCGTCAAAGGCGTATATTTCTAATTATCTCCAGGGACTCAGGCAAAAGGCGGGTAAATTGAAACTGCCGATTACCGTTACCGACATTAAGCCGGGGCTTGTGGATACGGCCATGGCAAAAGGCGATAACCTGTTCTGGGTAGCTTCGTCCGAGAAAGCGGCGACGCAGATTTACAGGGCCATAAAGAACCGGAGAAAGCATGCCTACATAACAAAAAGGTGGCGGCTTGTCGCGTGGCTGTTGAGGATTATGCCGGATTGGGTTTATAACAGGATTTAGTTTCTACCCGATAGACTTTCGCGCCTGCCCCCGCCGAAGCGAAGCATCGGCTTTGTGCTTACGCACCGTAGTGCTTCAGCACGCAGGTGCGCGCAGGCAGGTAAAAAACACGGAAGTTTAAATGCCGTAAAAACTCTAAGCACTAAATCCTACTTCGCCAAGGCTTCGTAGGACGAGTCCGAAACTCTAAACAAACTCAAAATTCTAATCTTCAAATAACCGAAACACGGTCGGACGTCGGGTTTGTGTATTTTGAATTTAGGTTTTAGAATTTGTTTAGAGTTTCGTGCTTAGAATTTCATAAAGCAAACAGCCTTTTGGTCTTCCCTTACCCCGCCACTTCGGGCGGGACTTCGGCGGGACTCCCTTCGGTCGCCCCTACACTTTGTTCTCCCTGCACTTTGGCAGGGACTTCTTCGCTCGGCTCAGTCGCGGGACTCCCTTCGGTCGCGGCTTTGCTGCTTTATTATCTTGCATTTCGACTTCTCCTTACGGTTTTCTCAGGACAAGTACGCATATGTTTTTTTGCCACGAAGGTACTAAGGTACGAAGAATTAACTGCTATGACCAAATTAGCCACGAATTAACACGAATACACACGAATATCGGCGATATGCCGCAAGTAATCCTGTACATCATGATTTCTATCAAATAAGCAATCTTTGACTTTTCACCTGAATTTTAGTATAAATCAATCCTGAATCAGCTTTGCCGATTCGGCGTAGTCGTAATCTTAGAATCTTAGAATCTTGTAATCTTGTAATCTTCTAATCCATTATGTTGACTATTCGTAAAGTAAAGGCCATTAAAGAATTCCATTCCTGCGAGGCCATTCAAAAGGCCGTTTGGCAGTTTGAGGACAGGGAGATAATACCGGTCAATGAACTCATTACCATCCAGCACAACGGCGGCCTTGTCCTGGGCGCTTTTGACAAAGACAAAATGATCGGCTTTTGCTTCGGGTTCCCCGGCATACGTGACGGCAAACTCGTTCACTCATCCCGTATGCTCGCGGTACTGCCGGAATATCGTAATACCGGTATCGGCCTGCGCATGAAATTAGCGCAGAAAAAATTCGCCTTCAGCCAGGGGATTGACCTTATAACCTGGACATTTGACCCTCTCCAGAGCCTTAACGCGCATTTCAACATCGCTAAACTCGGCTGTATCGTGCGGCAGTATTTCGTCAATATTTACGGTACGAGTTCCAGTGTGCTCAACAGCGGTATGGAAACCGACAGGTTTCTCGCCGAGTGGCATATCAATAGAGTCTGGAGTCTGGATTCTAAGAGTCTGCGGAAGGTGCTTAAAAATATAAGGCAAGTTAATAAAACTGCTATTTCCAAAAGCGGTTTTTTGATATCCGAAAAACCTGACCTGCGGTTAAATGATAAAAGATTGCTTGTGCAGATCCCGGGCAATATCAACGAAATAAAGGCGAAAGACCTCGCGCTTGCAAAGGATTGGCGGTTGAAAACCCGCGTAATTTTCATGGCCTATTTCAAAAAAGGATACGCGGTGCGCGGTTTTATTTCATTGCCTTTCAGGGAAGGCGCGGCATATTGCTATATTTTGAATAAAACAGGCGGATAAACCGTTATTAAAATGGATAAAAACGAAGATTTCAAACGGCTCTTATTAGAACAGCTTGACAGGCTGTACTTTAATGCCTTGCGGTTGGCCGGCGGACGGTCCGCGGATGCCGAGGACCTCGTGCAGGAATGCGCCATAAGGGCATGGAAAAATGCCGGCGCTTTCATGCAGGGCACCAATTTCCGCGCATGGCTCTATAAAATAATGCTTAACGTCCATCTGGATCTCTGCCGCAAAAAAAACATCCGAAACGAAATCGGCGGCATAAACGAAGAAATCACGGAAGTCCCGGTAAAAAATTCCGAGGATTTTTCAGCGCACGAAGAGATTGAACGGCTCAGGGAGCTTTTGCCGGAAGAATTGGCAAGGGCGCTTGACGCGCTCTCCGACGAGCATCGGCTGATAGTTCTCCTCGCTGACGTGGACGGGTTTTCATATAAAGAGATCTCTGAAATAACCAATAAACCAATTGGCACAGTGATGTCAAGGCTGTTCTATGCCCGTGAGGCATTAAGAAAATCTGTAAGACCGTAGAATTAAGGCAATAAAGGCGATTCTTTGTGATTTCGCGCCCTTTCCCTTTTTCTTATTAACGCAATTATGAACTGTTCTGATATAAAACAATACATGGCCGGCCTGGTTGATAACGAGCTCGCCGGCGCTGAGAAGCAAGCCGCGGAGGCGCATTGCAGGGAATGCAAATCCTGCAGCGGGATACTGCGGGCGCATGCGGCATTGAAGAGCGGTTTGGGCAGGATAACTATGCCGGCGGCGCCGTCAGGCGTGCGCAATAAATTGGAATATGCGTTGTCTGCCAAACCGGAATCCAAAAGGTTTTGGCTGTATCCCGCGATGGCCGCGGCGGCCGCGTTGCTTCTTTTTATTCTTGCGCTTATGCTGACAGGTCATTTCAGCGCGATTGACATACCGTCCGCAGTTGCCGAATCCGTTGATACTTACGACCAATTCATGGCCGGTAAAATCAAGGTCGGCTGTAAATGCGATAACCTTGAAATGAGCGGCAAGATAAGCCGGCAGGCAGGAGCCGATTGTTCGGTGCCTGAATTGGGAAAAGGCTGTAATATAATCGGCGGCACATGTTGCTGTGACATCCGACAGCCGAAACATCCGTTTGTCATTTACCGCAAGGGCGGCGCGTACGTCGCGCTGGTATTTACGGGACAATCATGCGATGGCGAAGGCTGTGAAAAAAATGCCGTGTTTAACGTGAAAGGCAGGACAGTGATAAAATGCTCCGAACATCTCTGGGTATCTTCCATGAAAGAACAGGAGCTGTCGGAATTCATTACAACGTATAATAACGGCGCAATGGAGGAAAATATAAATATGGAAAACAGGCAGGAAATAAAATTGTCCGTTCCTTCTATCGGATGTGCGGCGTGCTGTGCGAGCATAACCAAGGCTCTTATGGCAGTATCCGGCGTGGAAAACGTGCAGTGTAGTGTGGAGAAGAAAGATGTAACGGTCATTTGCCAGCAGGAAATTCGTCCGGAAACACTCATTAAGTCGCTGCAAAAAATAAAATTCAACTCGCAATTGCAAAGATAGACAGCGTTTGCGATCAGCCCTTTTTTCTTTTTATGCCTTTAGCGAGCTTGTTGAAGCCGGCCAATAGACGCAGTTTCTCCTGAAAAGATAATTTTGCCATTTCCTCATGAAAACGTTTTTTTGACCGGAACAGATCTACAATCTTGCCGTTTAGTATAACTCTATTTTCCATAGGCAGTTTTTAAAAAATTATCAAATTTATTCTTCAGATTATATTTTTTAAGAATGCTTGACAGATATTTTCTGTCAAATTTACTACGGAGAGCATAATATACTTGACATTTGAAGGTAGCCGCAGGCTTTAGCCTGCGCTTAGAATCCAGTATTACAGCGCAACCTAAAGGTTGCGGCTACCTTAGCGCTGGCTATAAATGCCAAGTATATTATGCTCC
>JACRIJ010000082.1 GCA_016220095.1 Planctomycetota bacterium
AGCATAATATACTTGACATTTGAAGGTAGCCGCAGGCTTTAGCCTGCGCTTAGAATCCAGTATTACAGCGCAACCTAAAGGTTGCGGCTACCTTAGCGCTGGCTATGAATGCCAAGTATATTATGCTCCGAGTGATAATAGAGGTGACGACGCTCAAACTCCCCCACTCCAAAAAGAAGGGACAGGGAGGTATGTTATACGTCAGCCTTTGATAGTAAGCAGTATTCCTTTTAACGTCAAGTCAGGATCGTACTCATCAATATCAAGCCGGTCAACGTAAAGGCCGCCTTCACCGCCGGTAGCTATTACATAAGGAGCGACTCCAAGTTCGTCTGTTATTTTAGCTATAAGATGCCTTATCATCCCAAGATAGCCCTCGTAGATGCCGGAATTTATCGCATGTGCCGTATTTTTACCGATAACGCTCTTTACAGGGCGTGTAACGGTCATGGGCAATAAGGCGCATTTATCATAAAGGGTGCGCGCTGACATGGAAACTCCGGGAAGTATTATACCGCCTATAAAAGCGCCTTTTTTATTAATGACATCAAAGGTCAGCGCGGTGCCGAAATCAATCACCACCGTAGCCCTTCCAGAGCGCGCAAATCCTGCCAGCCCGTTCAAGAGCCTGTCCACGCCGGCCTGGGCGGGATTATCAATTTTCACTTCAATCGGCACCTTGATTTCTCTGCCGATAATAACCGGCTTAATACCGAAGGATTTTATCAGGACTGCTGACAATCTCTTCACAGCCGGCGGATTGACTGAAGCCACATACGCGCGGGAAATGGATTTCCTTAACGCTGAAGGGAATGCCTTTGGCAAATCTCCGATATTCGTAACGGGTATTTTCCCGCGTTCTATTATCGTATCGTTGCTGAAAACCGCCGCGTCCGCATTAGTATTACCCAGGTCTATAGCCAGGAACGGCTTATTAGCCATGCCTGACCTCCCAGATATAAGGAATTTCCTTAGTATCAAACGGAAGACGGAATTCATCCGGTTCTTTATAATTATAAGGTTCCGTCGGTACGTTGACCAGCAGGGCCTCGTAGTCGCTTACGCATTTGAACCCGTGATACACAAAAGGCGGTACCGTGATAAGCATGGGATTATGCGTACCGGCGAAGAATTCGTTTACTTCCTTAAAAGTCGGCGAATCCTTGCGGGCATCGTACAGGACTATCTTGACCATGCCGTGAAGCACGGCGAAGTTATCGGTCTGTTTTTTATGGTAATGCCAGGCCTTTATAATGCCGGGATAAGCGCTTGTCATATAAACCTGGCCGAATTTTTTAAAGACATCGTCGTCACAGCGGAAGATTTCCATCAATCTGCCGCGTTCATCGGGAAGCACGTTGAGTTTTTTTGTCCTGACGCCGTTAATCATACGATAAGACTCCTAATAATCAGACTAAACAGTACATAACTGCATTACGATTTATTGCCGCTCCCTGCGCGGAATTCCTTACACTAAAAACATGCCAAAGAAAAGGGATAAAGCACGAACACATATCAGATTATACCATTGGAGATGATTCAGTCAATGATTTTGTAGGTGTTTATGTAAGGCGTCAGTGAACGGGCAAACACGGACTCCAGACGTTTTTTAACAGGGACTTTATGAGACCTTCACGAGACTCTGCGGCGGTTCGTCCAATTCCTATGTCCCCTCCGCGGGAGGGCTACCCACCCCCATGTCCCCTCCGCGGGAGGGGATGGATTATAATCTTCCAATCCTGCAATCGCCTTATCAGGCAAGGACGATTTCACCGATCTTGACATTCTGGGCGTTATATCTATTGGTTTCGGAGAAAGGCTTCATTGACAGGAATTCTTTTTGACTGATGATATTATATTTCTTAAGTACCAGCAACGCGGCTGTTGTATAAATAATTTCATCACCGCTTGAAATCTTCAATGCTAACGCAAGATTTTTTCCCTTGAATCCCACGCACTGGACGCCCTCGGCGCCGCCTTTGGATATTGAATCGCGGCGGAGTTTCATGAATTCGGTATCATACCTTTTCCGGCCGTGGATATACTGCGGAAACTTGCCAATAGCGGAAGTAATTCTAAGGCAGGCTTCCTTCAATTGCGGCTCAAGGCGCCCCGGGTTTGTCAAAGTCTGAAAAGCCAGGGCCATATTTTTCATAGGCAAGGCGAAATTAGGCGCGCCGCATCCGTCAACTCCGATATTAATCTCTGACGGCCTTGCCCCGGACATCAGGGTTACCAATTGGAGATTCAGCCTTTGCACGGGATGGGCAGGATTGATATAATTATCGGTTGAAACGCCGAGAGCGCGGGCGGACAATATCATGCCGAGGTGCTTGCCGGAGCAGTTATTAAAGGCCGGGGAATTCTCAAGTTCACCGTTAAGTATCTTTCCCCAGGTAATTTCGGATTGAAGTTTATGAGTGCCGCACAAAAGCATTTTTTCGGTTATTTTGAATTTTCGCATGATGGACCTGACAAGATCAATATGGACAGGGTCGGCCACGTGAGACGCGCACATAATGGCAAGTTCTTTCTGAGAAAGGCGGAATTTATCAGCGGCGCCGGAGAGAATGACAGCAAGCCCTTGAATAGGTTTTGAGGAAGAACGCATATAGGCGATAAGATTGGGATTGCCATTGGATTCAATGATTTTTCCGTTTTTTACAATAACATAATGGCCTGAGATGATATTTTCCACAATACCGCCCCTGTAGGCAAGCAACAGAGTTTCCGGATTTTTAGACATAAAGACACCTCCTTACAGTATCTATATAATATTCGGCAATGTACCTGAAAAACATAAGTGGCTTGAAGAAGACAGAAGAAAGGAAACGGGAAGCAAAAAAAAATCCCCTGCCCAGCTCGTTCCTGCGCAAAGCAGGAGCGAGCGAGCAAGGGTGGCCTCTAGGGTATATTATGTGGAAAGGGCAAATTTAGATTTCAAATTTTCACCAAGGTCAGTACGCCTTTATCATAAGCCTGCACCATGGCGTCAACCAGAACAGGGTCAAATTGCACACCGCTGTTTCTCTGGACTTCCTTGACCGCGTAATCAATATTAGCGGCTATTCTGTAAGGCCGCTCAGTAGTAATCGCGTCAAGTGTGTCTGCAATTGATATTATCCTGGACACAAGGGGTATATCTTCGCCTTTCAGGCAATCGGGATACCCGTTGCCGTCATAATGCTCATGATGGGACAGGATTTTTTTGGAAAGACTTTTACTGATCTTTTCAACTATATTGTAGCCGATAGTCGGATGCATGCGAATAGTTTGAAGTTCCTGCCGCGTAAGCGGGCCTTCTTTGGACAACAGAGTGTCCTTAATAACCACTTTTCCGATATCGTGCAGTAGAGCGCACAGCCGCAGTTCCTCTTTCTGGGAGGCAGGCAGCATTATTTCATCCGCTATAATCATCGCATAACGCATAACTCTGAGAGAATGCCCATGCGTATAACGGTCTTTTTCTTCAAGGAATCTTATACAGACTTCCGCGAGTTTCGCAAACCCCTCGTCAGCGCCGCGCGGTACGGCAAGCGCTATTATATTCGCGAGCGGTTTTAGCCTTGTTATATCGTGGTTGGAAAAGATCTTCCCGCCCTGGCGCTCCAATTCCATGACGCCGAGCAGATTATCAAAAGCCCTTAACGGAACGGCTATAAGGCTTTTTCTCTTTTTTATTCCGGACTCGTTCAGGTTTACTTCATCCAGATAGCGCCTGTCTTTGCTGACATCGGGTATTATTACGGACTGATGATTCTGTGCCACCCATCCCGCCACACCCGCGCCAATCTTCAAACGAAAGTCTTCGGTGTGGTCAATGTGGCTTCCCGAGCACGCTCCGACGTATAAATCATCTTCAGCAACATCGTAGAGGTATATTATACAACTATCCGCCTTGAACAATATCTTGGCATTTTCAGAGATGAGCTGTAAGCAGTCATATAAAGAATGCTTGTCAATACTCATTACTATCTCTGTTATAAGTTTAGTTATCGGCCTCATCGCTTCTCCGATTCAAGAGTAAGAAATTATATAATATAGCGCAATATCACATTCAATCACATTTTCTAATTTTTAAGAGAACAATAACTCAGCCATTATATACTTTTATTTTACTAATATATATCCTAAAACATCGATTGTATTTTCATTCTAATATATGTAATGCAACTACTGTGCCAAAAAAACAGCGAAATCATGAATTTTAGCATACCTGCAGTTATTTATTTATACCAAAAAAGCATACTTAAAGATATCATTATACGTATTTTGTCAGAGAACATATACCATATAAACAATAGATTTTATACTTTTATTCACAACTTATTTATTATCAGCTAATTACGCATAACGTGCAATACATTTCACACATTGCAATAAAATGCAGTCATGGAACTATTTAAGTTTGGGCAAACGCATACGAGAGGCAACCATCCTGCTTTACTGACGCCTTACGGATTCTGAAATTTTTCACTTGAAGATTTTGTCTCGGCAATATCATATCTTTTAAGTTTGTAATACAACATCCGGGGGCTTACGCCAAGGAGTTTCGCTGCCTTATTGCGATTGCCTTTCGTATATGACAATGCATTTGTTATTGCCTCTTTTTCCACGACGGAAACGGTATTATCTATGAGTTCTTTCAAAGGAAGCGGTTCTCCGGCCTGAAGAAGGGACAGAAATCTTGTTGAATACGTTTTTATTTCCGCGGGGATATCGTCCGGGGTTATCGTTTCGCCGTTTGTTACGAGCACGGCTCTTTCTATTACGTTTTCAAGTTCGCGTACGTTGCCGGGCCAGGAATATTCCAGCAGGAACGAAAGCGTCTGCGGCGAAATTCCGGTTATTTTTTTATTATTCTTCTCTGCAAATAATTTGATAAAATGTTCGCAAAGGGGGACTATATCATCCTTGCGTTCCCGCAGAGGCGGTATTTTCAAAACTATCACGGCGAACCTGTAATAAAGGTCTTCCCTGAATTTCTTTTCTTCTATAGCGACCTTCAAATCCTTATTAGTCGCGGCAATAAGGCGCACATCCACGTTAATGTAATGATTACTCCCTATGGGTTTAATCTCTCTTTCCTGTATCACGCGGAGGAGTTTTGTCTGGACCAAATTTGAAAATTCGCCTATTTCGTCCAGAAATATCGTGCCCTCATTTGCCTCCTCAAACATGCCCTTCCTTGATTTTACCGCGCCCGTGAAAGCGCCCTGGACATGGCCGAACAATTCAGATTCAAGCAGTGTTTCGGGTATTCCGGCGCAGTGTATGGTGACAAAGGGTTTTTTCTCTCTTGAAGAGTACCTGTGTATTGCCCTGGAAAACAGTTCTTTGCCCGTGCCGCTTTCGCCTTCTATAAGCACCGTTGAAGTGCTGTCAGAAATCCTTTTCACAAGCTGGAAAAGTTCCTGCATTTTTTCATTCTTGCCCACTATATTTTCAAAACTCGCCGCCGAACTGACCGCATTTCTCAAAATATTCAATTCCTTGTACAATTCGGCCTGTTCAAGGGCTTTTTTAACATACACCTTGAACTCGTCCTTCTGAAACGGCTTGGTAAGATAGTGGAATGCGCCGTGCTTGATGGCCTCCACGGCGGTCTCTATGGTGCCGTATCCGGTTATGATTATAAACGGAATGTTCGGATAATTAGCTTTTGCGTAATTAAGGAATTCTATTCCGCTCATTGAAGGAAGAGCAAGGTCTGATACAACAAGGTCAAATGCCATTTTATTCATCAGTTTTATGGCTTCTTCTGCGCTTGAAGCCGACACTATCTTGTAATCTTCATCGCTTGTTATGCGTTCAATAAGTTTTACTATATTGATTTCATCGTCAGCGACCAGAATTGTTCTACCCATAAAAAGCCTCTTTTTCTATACCGGTATTTTTATTACGCATTTTGACCCTTTCTTTACTTCGCTTTCAAATGATATACTGCCGCCATGGGCCTCGGTTATGAGCCTGGAAGTAAAAAGCCCGAGTCCGGTGCCCTGTTTTCTCATGCTGAAAAACGGCTCAAAAACCTTATCCACGTATTCCTTTGGCATGCCTTCGCCGTTGTCCTCTACAGTAAAATTAAGTTCCTTTTTACCGTCAGCCTCGGACAACCCCACCGTAAAATCCACCTTACCGCCTTCGGGCGTTGACTGTATGCTGTTCAGCAACACGTTGATTATAACCTGCCTGAGCCGCAAAAAATCCATGCTTGCCTCAGGCGGGTCCTGAGGCATGCTAAGGTTCAACACGAGCTTCTTCTCCTCGAATTTCTTCTCAAGCAACTGCACGGTCTCTTTCACGAACGAACGCACATTGGTCTGGGTTATCGTCAACGGCTGGACTTTTATGCTGTTGAGCAGGTTCTTTAATATACCTGAGCATTTCTGCGTTTCCTTCAGGACTATGTTCAAATCTTCATAACGGCTGTCGTCTTTCGGCGTCTTAGCCATTATGTGTTCCACAAATCCATGGATTATGCCGAGGGGATTATTTATTTCATGGGCTATGCTCGCCGCAAGCAGGCCGGCTGAAGCAAGCCGTTAGGTCCGTATCAGGTTCTCCTGCAGATTCCTTACCTCGCTCAGGTCTCTCAGAGTGCCGACCGCGATGCGCCTGCCGTTATCCGTAATCATGCTGACATTCATATACGCCGGAATAACAGTCTTCTGGTCCCTGTGGATAAGCTTCAATTCATATCTGCCCGGGACATCCTTGCCTGCAACACGTTCCCTGTATCGCTTGACAATCAAATCCCTGTCTTCAAGCGCGATTAATTTGCCGATATTCATTCCGAACAAATCGCGCGCGCTGTAGCCTAACATCCTGGCAAATACGTCGTTGAGAAAAACCATTTTTTCGTCCTGGACTATAAACAAGCCGTCCTGGACGTTCTCTACGAGCATTCTGTAAAAATTTTCCGATTCCCTGATCCTCTTGTATAAATACGAGCCGTGTATGCTCTCTGAAAGCTTTGAAGACAGTTGTTCAAACAGATTCAATTCGGACTCGCCAAATACATTTTTCTTGCAGCTTCCCGCAAAAAAAACGCCTATTACTTCCTGTTCAAACATGACAGGCAGGGCTATTGCGGACGCTATCCCGCCGTTTTCAAGGATTGCGGCATCAACAAATCCGCCGGGCACGTTCTCGCCGCGCTTTGCCGCATCGGAAATAACCATCCCCTTTTTGCCCCCGGCACACAGCCCTATTATGGAATTAGCAGTCGGAACCAGCGCGCCTTCTTTAATTCTTACCGGCACTGTATGGTCTATCGCAACAATCTCAAACATGTCGCGCGCCTCGGAAAGTAGCGATAGAAATGCGACATCATACCGAGCAATATTGATTACTTCATCGGCTATCGCGGAAAATACGCCGCGCAATTCAAGGAAAGCCGAAAAGTTCTTTGCCGAATCCAGCAATTTGGTGATTCTTGTTTCACTTTTAATTTTCTCATGCATGACAGATACAACCCTCAAAAATACGCGTTCTTTCGCAGATCACCCGGTCACTAAATTCAATCCAATCCATCACGCCTGTCTTATCATACCGTGAATACGCTGAACGCCGTAGCCACCAGCTGTTTAAGCCCGCCCCACCAAATCCCCAGCACCACTACGGGCATAAGCAATATGAAAATCACAATGGCAGAAGACGCAGGCAAACCCTGTGTTTCCGCCACGGCATCTCCCGCAGGAACGCCTTCAAGAAACATTATCTTTGCGACCTTGGCGTAGTAATAAAGCGAAACTACGCTGTTAAGAACGCCTATTACCGCAAGCCACAGCCAATTGGCTTCCACAAGCGCGGCAAATATATAAAGCTTGCCTATGAATCCTGCCAGAGGCGGCAGGCCTGTAAGCGAAAAAAGGAATATCGCCATGGAAACGCATACCAACGGGTATTTCCAGCCGATCCCCTTCCAATCCTCCAGATTCTCAGACCCGGCTTTCTGCGAAATAAGTATGACGCAAAGAAATGCCCCAAGGTTCATGAACAGGTAAATTCCCAGATAAAACATAACCGCCTGCATGCCCTCTTTGGTCATCAGTACCACACCCATAAGCATGTAACCCGCGTGGGCAATGCTTGAATACGCCAGAAGTCGTTTTATGTTCGTCTGCTTTAAGGCGGCAAAGTTTCCGTATGTCATCGTCAAAACGCTTACCAGAGACAACAGCAACACCCATACAAGGGTGGTATCAGGCAGCATTCTTATATTGTTAAAATCAGAAGCGGCATCTTTCAAAAGAACTTTTCCCACAACCGTCTCATACAGAAACCTCATCAGCGCGCCAAAACCCGCCGCCTTCGGAGCCACGGAGAAAAACGCCGTTATCGGCGTCGGAGCGCCTTCATATACGTCAGGACACCATGAATGGAACGGCACCCCTGCAATCTTGTAGGCAAATCCGGCAAGAATCAATGCCGATATCACAAGCAGGCCCGCGCTGTGTATGCCCGCTGACTTTATGCTTATCATCCCATAATCAAGCGAACCCGTAAATCCATACAGCATTGAAATGCCGTACAGCATTATCGCTGAACTCACGGCCCCGAAAAGTATATATTTCATCGCGGCTTCGCTGGAACGCCTGTTGTCCTTTATCATGCCCGTAAGTATGTATGACGATATGCTTATCATCTCCAGCGCCACGTACAGCATTAGAAGATTCACCGCTGAAACCAAAAGGTACATCCCGAGCAAGGATATCAACAGCAGGGCGTAGTACTCGCCTTCCATCTTGCGCAAATCAAACCCCTGCTGTAATTCCGTAAAAAGCACCACAAGGAACCCGGCGCCGGCGAAAAGCATCTTGAAATAAAACCCGAACGTGTCCTGCCTGATAAGGTCGCTGAATGACCGGCCTCCCGCCGTATATTTTCCCCAGGAAAACACCTCTGCCGCCATCACAAACGCCAGAATAACGAGCGTCAACATGCCCGCAAATCTCTTCTGCCTGTGCCTGAATATCGCATCAAGCAATATTACAAGCAATATGCCTCCCGCAAGGATCGCCTCGGGATGAAAACCTTGTATACTTTTCAATACTTGTTCTAACATAATTTCCTGTTCTTAATTACCAACTCCAATGACCTGCACCCTTGCTTATTATATTCATAAGGGTATTTATGCCGCCGCCCATGATATTAAGTATTATGGACGGGAAAAAGCCGAGAATGACGACTATTATTCCAAGCGGAACAAGGGTAAACAACTCGCGTCCGTTAATCTCCTGAAGATTGTCGTACTTATTATTGAAAGGCCCCAGGAATATCTTCTGGAACGTCCACAGCAGGTACGCCGCCGTTATCACAATGCCGAGGGTAGAAACGGCTGTAATCACATGCAGGTAATCGTGTTCAAAACCGCCTATAAAGCACAATGCTTCGCTGATAAATCCGCTCATGCCTGGCAGTCCGAGGGACGCGAAAAACGCGAAACCCATAATACCGGCGTAGACCGGCACCTTCGTCGCCAGGCCGCCGAAACCGTCCACGTTCCTGTGATGCGCTCTTTCATAAATCACGCCGACCAATAAGAACAACATGCCCGTTATGGTGCCGTGATTGAACATCTGCAGAAGCGCGCCGTTCATGCCCGCGGCAGTCAAGGCGCCCATGCCTAACAGGCAGTAGCCCATGTGGCTGATGCTTGAGTACGCGACGAGCTTTTTCAAATCGTCCTGCGCCATAGCGCATAACGCGCCGTAAATTATGTTTATCATGCCGAATACCGCAAGGCCTATTGACGTGTATTGCGCCATATCCGGCAGTAACGGAAAACTTATCCTGAATATGCCGTAAGTGCCCATCTTCAAGAGCACGCCCGCAAGGATTACGCTTATCGCCGTCGGGGCCTCCACGTGCGCGTCCGGCAGCCACGTATGGAATGGGAATACAGGCACCTTGATCGCGAACGCTATAAATAATCCTATATACAATAACAGCCGCATGTCAAAATTCTGTAATATCCCGATATGCATGTTCTGGTTCGTTAGTAAAAGCAGATTAAATGTATGCTGTGCCGCATTGGGGCCGGCTTCCGCGATATTGGTATTAAAATACATCGCAAGCATCACCAGAAGCATGAGTACGCTTCCGGCCAACGTGTACACGAAAAACTTGATTGCCGCGTATTCCTTCCTCGGGCCGCCCCAAATTCCGATAAGGAAATACATTGGAAGCAGCATGACTTCCCAGTACACGTAGAAAAGGAAGAAGTCCAGCGCGCAAAACACGCCCATCATGCCGGTTTCAAGGATAAGAAATAACGCAAAATACGCCTTGACGCCCTTTTCAATGTTCCATGACGCGAATATGCAGATAAATCCCAGGAGCGCCGTAAGTATCACCATGGGCGCGCTTACGCCGTCTATGCCCATGAAGTATTGTATATTGAACGGCTTTATCCAGTCGTACATCTCCACAAACTTCATCTGAGCCCCGCCCTGTGTGTAGAAAACCCAAAATACCTGCGCCGCAAGCAGTAAAGGAATACCGGTCGCCACTACCGCCACCGCTCTCACAAGGTCCTTATTCTGCCGCGGTATGAATAATATTATTATCGCACCCAGAAACGGGACAAATGTCATCAGCGACAGTATGTGGGATTGGTTGATCGCCCCCGCGCCGAGGAATACATCCCTCAAGTATTTTATAATCTCGGGGTTGCTGTAAAAATTGCTTAAATAATCCATATCAAAAGAATCTCCTTAACTATCTTCTTAAAAGCAGAAGGTATATCAATCCCAGGATGCAAACCATGCCCCCTACGGCCCAGGCGAAATAATTCTTTATCCTGCCTGTCTGCATCATGCCCGCGCCTTTGCCCGCGGCAATGACGGTCTGCGCTACGCCGTTGACGGCCCCGTCTATGACCTTCAAATCATGCTGGCCCGTCGCAAATGCGGCAAATACCGTTGCCTTGGCGGTGCCGTTGACCGCGCCGTCTATAACGCCGGAATCAAACCTGCTGCATAATTTCGTAAACCTTACAACAGGCCTGATTATAAACTTCTCGTAAATTTCGTCTATATAGTATTTATTGTAAAGCAGGTTGTACACGGGCTTGAGCCTCTCCGCAATCTTCTCCGCGGATATCTTCTTGAATTTGTGATAATACGTCAGGGTCGCCAGCGTTATGCTTATAAAAACTATCAGTATGGAAAGTATTACCGCGTACTGGTGCGCCGCATGCTCCGTTGAATGGCCTCCCTCATGGACTGCCTCGCTTCCGGCAACGGCTTCGTGCGCGCCGGCCGGCACATGCGCCATCACGACCGCGGATTCGGGTTTCTGCACATAATCGCCAAACCACTCCGAACCGCTGAAAAACCCTGCGGAACATATTGAAAGCACCGCCAATACCATCAGCGGAACGGTCATCGTCCACGGCGATTCGTGCGCGTGTTCGTATTTGTGTTCGTCCCTCGGATGGCCCGTGAATGTCATATATATCAGGCGGAACATGTAAAACGCCGTGAACGCCGCGCCAAGGAATCCAAATATCGCCAGGACAAAATGCTGGGGCCGCTCCATCACAAGCGCGAGCGTAGCGCCAAGTATGCCGTCCTTGCTGTAAAATCCGGATACAAAATACGGCGGAAATCCGGATATGGCAAGAGTGCCTATGGTCATCGCAACAAAAGTAATGGGCATCTTCTTCCATAAACCGCCCATGTCGCGCAGGTCCTGCGAATGCAATGCGTGTATCACACTGCCCGAACATAAGAACAAAAGCGCCTTGAAAAACGCGTGCGTCCATAAATGATAGAATCCGGCCACGTATCCGCCTACGCCAAGGCCCATTACCATGTAGCCAAGCTGGCTTACCGTGGAATACGCAAGCACTCTCTTTATGTCATTCTGCACCAGCGCTATCGTCGCCGCAAATATCGCCGTAAATCCGCCTACGTAAGCAATCACCAGCAGGGCGTCCGGCGTAAATACCGGATACAGCCTCGTTACCATATATACGCCCGCGGCAACCATCGTAGCCGCATGAATCAACGCGCTTACCGGCGTGGGGCCTTCCATGGCGTCAGGCAGCCATACGTGCAATGGGAACTGCGCTGATTTGCCTACGGCGCCCATAAAAAGGCATACGCCGGCAAAGGTCAACCAACCTTCGGTGAAATCAACCGGCCTTGACATCTTCAGGGCGTTGAACACCTCGCCGTATTCCGTTTTGCCCAGGAAAAATATTATCAAAAGTATCCCGAGGAAAAATCCGAAATCGCCTACGCGGTTCGTCACGAATGCCTTCTTGCACGCGTTCGCCGCTGAAACCTTTTCAAACCAGAATCCTATCAGGAGGTACGAACTCACTCCGACAAGTTCCCAGAAAATGTACAATGACAGAAGGTTATTTGACAATACTAATCCTATCATTGAAAACGAAAACAACGACAGGTACGCGAAGAATCTTGAATAACGTATGTCGCCGTGCATGTAACCAACCGAATACAAATGCACGAGAAAACTCACCAACGTAACCACTACAAGCATTATCGCGGTAATATTGTCAAAAAGAATACCCATTTTTATGGTGAACATCCCTGCCGTCAGCCACTGGTACGAAGGGAATCCGGCAGTGAAATGCGGGTCTTTCTTTATAAGCACCTGCGCAAAACAAGCCACTGAAATCAACAGTGAAATGCCGATCGCCGCAAGCGAAACCCAATCGCCTTTTCTCGGCAGGAACCTGCCAATGAATATCTGCACTACAAACGCGGCCAACGGGCACAGCAGTATGAGCAACGGCCAAAATTGCGAACCTAAAAAGTCAATGCCTAACACTGTTTATCTCCATTCAATATCTAAATCCTTAACTTCTGCGCAAGAAGCGCTAAAGATAAAATACGCTTTTTTGCCGCGAAGGCGCTAAGAACTCCGTGTCTTCGTGCCCTCGTGACTGAAAATAGTCGCGGTATTAAACTAATTATTCTTTTAAAAGATCTTTTGTATCCACGTCAATATCGCCGAAATTATGGAATATTGACAGTATAATAGCAAGCGCTACGGCGGCTTCCGCGGCCGCGAGTATTATCACGAATATAACGAATACCTGCCCGTCAGGCATGCCCCACCTGAATTTCGAAAACGCGACGAAATTAAGGTTGGCGGAATTCAACATCAGTTCCACCCCCATGAGAATGCCCACCGCGTTCCTCCGGGTTATTACGGTATATATTCCGAGGCAGAAAAGTATGGCACCTATTATTATCAGATTATCAAGCATCTTCCCGAATACGAGGTCCATTATTTCCTCCTTGCCAGATAGGCCGCGCCGAGCAGGGCGGCGAGCAACAACATAGACACGGCTTCAAAAGGAATAAGATAATTCCTGGTTAACGCGGTACCGAGCATTTCGGTCGTCATCGTGCCGTACGAAGCCGCTTTCCCGGACCAGTTAACCGGCAGATACACGGCCAGAAGCGCAATGTAAACGAGCACAGTTATCCCGCTCGCTAATATGACGGAACTGCTCTGGTTTGATTCCTGCCCGCTGTCTTCGCGCGGATTCCTGTGGGTAAGCATTATCGCGAAAAGTATCAATACGAGAATGCCGCCGACATATATCAATACCTGCGCCGCGGCAAGGAATTGCGCGTCCGAAAATATGTATAGCCCCGCCACTCCCCAGAAAGTGAACAGCAGGGCAAATGCCGAATGCAATATATTTCTTGAAAACGCCACTACCGATGCCGACAATATCGTCAGCAGGGCGAAAAAGTAAAAAACGACATTAAATAATATCTGGCCTGCGGTCATTATTTGGCCTCCTGGGTTTTGGGTTCTTCTGCCGGCTTCGGCGGTTCCTGCACTGCCGGAACGGCCTGCGCGCCCGCGGCAACGGGCTTCTCAAAATGCAATATAAGTTCTTTGCGGTCGGTCACGGAATGTTCGTAATCCTTTGTAAATTGTATGGCCGACGCCGGGCATACTTCCACGCAAAGCCCGCAGAAAATGCACCTGTTTACGTCAATTACGAATTTATTTATCTGTTTCTTCTTCTGCCCTTCCACCTTCACGCTGTCAATGGAAATACAGCTCACAGGGCAGATGTTGACGCACTGCATGCATGCGATACACTTGTCCGTGTCGCACATCAGTATGCCTCTATACCTGTCGGGTATGACGCATTTCTGCTCGGGATATTGGACGGTAACGGGCTTTTTAATAAGGTATTTCCCCGTAACCTTCATACCGGTTACTACAGTCCATAAACCAGTAAATATATCGGAAAAAAACTTAAACATATCTGTAATCTTTACGCCAAAAGCATCCATGCGCAGATGCCAAACAGGTTAATAAATGAAACCGGAAGCAACACCTTCCAGCACAAGTCCATAAGCTGGTCCACCCTGTACCTTGGAAGCGTCCAGCGTATCCACATCATCAGGAATACGAGGAAGAACGTCTTGCTGAAAAACCAGAACAGCCCTTCTATATTGGACCAGATTCCCGGGAATATATGGCCCGGATAAGGCGACTGCCAGCCGCCGAGGAACATCGTTACCGCTATAGCGCTTACCGCGAGCACGTTTACGTATTCGGACATCATGAACATCGCAAATCTCATGGAACTGTATTCGGTATGATAACCGGCTACGAGTTCGCTCTCGGCCTCGGGTATGTCAAACGGGGTCCTGTTTACCTCTGCTATGCTCGCTATGTAATACACAAGGAAAGCCGGTATCGTGAAAAGCGGATACCTGAAGATAAACCATCTCCAGATGCCGCCGGATTGGCCGGCCGTTATCTCCTGCATGCTCATGGTGCCGGCCATCATTATTACGGCCAGTATCGTTATGGTCACCGGAACTTCATAGCTGATTATCTGCGCCGCGGAACGCATGGCGCCGAAAAGCGACCATTTATTGCCCGAACTCCAGCCCGCAAGCAGTATCGCTATGACTACTATGCTGGAAACAGAAATGATGTAAAGTATGCCTATATTCAAATCGGCAATCTGCAGTTTCTGGCTGAACGGAACTACGATGAATGCCGCGAATGCCACCGTAAAAATAAAATACGGGGCCAGCCTGAAAGGCATCTTGGCCGAGGCATCCGGTATAAGGTCTTCCTTAAGTACCAGTTTTATGCCGTCAGCGAGAAACTGCATCCAGCCCCACGGCCCTACGCGGTTCGGACCATACCGGGCTTGTATGCGGCCCGCGATATTTCGCTCCACTACCGAGCCTACTCCGGCAAAAAGCGCGGCTACGCCGAGTACGGCGCCGCAACCGGCAAGCATAAACGCCGCTTGTACCATCCAGAACGGAATGGATTGCAGTATTTTTACATTAGTAACAAAGTAATTAATTATATCGTACATAAAAGCTATTCTAAGATTAGCAGATTCTAAGATTAAAAGATTCTTAGATTAAAAGATTACGGCTTAACGATTCCAAGACTGGAAAATTCTAAGACTATAAGATTACGGCTTTACGATTATAAAATTGGTATTTTAATCTTCCCAATCTTTAAATCTTCAAATCTTTAAATCATCTATCTATTTCAGGCAGAATGATATCCATGCTTCCTACTATAGCAACCAAATCGGATATCATTGCGCCTTTGCCTACCTCGGGTATAATGCTTACGCCCGTAAAAGAACCGGTGCGTATCCTTAAACGGCTGGGTTTCTGCGTGCCGTCGCTGACAATATAAAATCCGGTTTCGCCCCTGGGGCTTTCGGCGCGGAAATAGGCCTCGCCAACGGGCGGCTTAAACACCTTCGGCACCTTTGCTATAATGTCGCCTGAAGGCAATTGCGCAAGCGCCTGGCGTATAATCTTAACGCTTTCGGTCATCTCAAGGATCCTTACCCAGTAACGGTTCCAGGCATCCCCGACAACTCCGTATTCACCGGCGCCTACAGGCACGTTGAAATCATATTTTTCGTAACCCCAATAGGGTTCGTCTTTGCGCAAATCAAATTTTATGCCGCTTCCCCTGAGATTCGGGCCGACGAGGCTGTAACGCTTGGCTTGTTCCTGCGAAATAACGCCGACGTTAGCGGTGCGATGGACAAATACCCTGTTTCCGGTCAAAAGCTCGTTATATTCCTTTATCCTGGGCACAAAATAATCGCAGAATTCCAAGGTTTCCTTCTCAAATTCCGGCGGTATATCAAAAGACACGCCGCCGATGCGTCCGTAGTTGTATGTAAGCCGCGCGCCGCAGGTCATCTCAAACAATTCCAGCACCATCTCCCTCTCGCGGAACGCGTACAGGAGCGGGGTCCACGCGCCCAGGTCCAGGCCGCACGTGCCGAAAAACACGAGATGGCTTGCAATCCTGTTAAGCTCGGAAAAAATGACACGAAGGCCTTGCGCCCTTGGCGGCACTTCAATGCCTGCGAGTTTTTCCACTGCGCCGGCATAGGCAAAATTGCAGTTCATCGCGGCCAAGTAGTCCAGACGATCTGTAAAAGGCATGAACTGTATGTAGGTTACGCGCTCGGCGATTTTTTCAAGCGCTCTGTGGAGGTAGCCTACGTAAGGCACGACTTCGCTGACAATCTCGCCGTCGGTCTTAAGCACCAGCCTGAGCACGCCGTGCGTGCTCGGATGCTGGGGTCCCATATTAATGACTAATTCTTCAGTATCAAACATAACTATGAATCTATAAGTCTTAAATCTACGAGTCTACTCCGTGACCCGCTTAAACGGAATCCGGCGTCCGAGACCCGGCACCCGGAACCCGAACGACGTTCTTCATTTTTCGTCAGCAGGTCTTTTTAGCGGCATTCCGTGCCAGCTTTCGGGATATACGTAATCTTTTCTCATCGGACAGCCAATCCAGTCCTCTGTCAAAAGCAGTTTTCTCGGGTCGGGATGGTCAATAAAAGTTATACCGTACATCTCCGCGGCTTCTCTTTCAAACCAGTTGGCCGCTTGCCAGATGGATTCCACCGTATGCACTGCCGGATTGTCTTTAGGCAATTCCGCCTTCAACACTATCCTGTGTTTATGCTGAAGCGAATATAAATGGTACACAACGGCCAACTTATCGCCCAGGTCCATCCCGCTTAAAATCATTAAGGTATCAAAACCTAATTGCGGTTCCTGGCTTAAATATGAACAGATATCCGTAATCCTGTCCTTATTTACCTTCAAGTAAGGATCGGGCTTGGTTTCCGCCAATTCTATTATGGCATCGCCAAAACTGTCTTTTAATAATTCTACTATTCTATTAATTTCCATAAATCCGTAACATCACAAATCTTAAGTCTTACATCTAAAATCTTAATTTTCAGATCACTTCTTATCTATTATAGATCTCTTCTTTATGATCCCCTGGAGTTTTATCAACCCTTCGAGGAGCGCCTCCGGCCTGGGCGGGCATCCCGGAACGAACACATCCACGGGCACGATAAGGTCAACCCCGCGCAATACGGAATACGAATCCTTTGAGAAAGGCCCGCCGCTGATGGAACAACTGCCCATGGCGAGCACGTATTTAGGTTCGGGCATCTGGGCGTAAAGCCTTTTGATAAGTTCGGCCATCTTGAATGTAACGGTACCGGCTACTATCATAAGGTCGGCCTGCCTTGGCGAAGGCCTGAAAACGCCGGCCCCGAACCGGTCTATGTCGTACTTTGCCGCGCCGGTAGCCATCATTTCTATGGCGCAACAGGCTAATCCGAACGTCAGCGGCCAGAGTGAATTGCTCCGGGCCCAGTTTATCGCGTAATCCGCCGTTGTCAGGATTATTCCGCTTTCTCCTGTTTTAGTATCATTCGTTACCATTATATCTATTCCTTATCCTTTACGTTCTTGTCTCCCAATGTCTTAACCCATTGCAGGTCGCCCTTGCGCCATACGTAAATAAGCCCTACGATAAGTATAAGCACAAACACGAACATCTCTGCAAACATAAGGATTGCGTCGCCTTTAAGCGCAAGGCTTTTCTTGAATATGATCGCCCAAGGGAATAACGCGACAACTTCAACGTCAAAAATGATGAAAATCAGCGCTACGATGTAGAACCTGATATTGAATCTAATGAAAGAAGTGCCTACGGGCAGTTCGCCGCATTCATAAGTGGATTGTTTGATTGGGTCCGGTTTGCGGTGGCCGAGAAGCCACGCCATAATCCTTGAAAAAGCAATGGAAGCAAACACGAATGCAATGCCCGCCAACAGGAATAACAGGACATTGGTGTAATTGAACAAGTATTGTGAAGTATTATTGCTAACGTTTGGCACGTAAATTCTCTTATATTAAGGAGAGCATTTAATACTGCATTCTCAGTAAAAACACGCAACTTACGCTCCCAGCAGCAAATTACGCGTTACGATTTCAACTTAATGCTTCAAAAATATTAACAGTTTTTCAGGAAAATGCAAGAAAAAAAAATTCCCCGCAGGAAATTTTTTGCTTGACCTTCCATAAGAAAAAGTTATAATACTGATGTATTTAGCAAGGCAAAGGACGGCCATAGATACGAATATCTGCCACTAAGACCAATGTACATCGACCGTTCTTAGTGCCTTCGCGACTTCGTGGCAAGAAACGTTCATGCTGAAGATTTAAAGACATTAATATCTTTGAGGAACTATTATGAATAACAAATGCAGATTCATGTTCATTACTGCGGCAACAGTGCTCTTTGCGTCCGCTGCAGGCCTTTCACAGCAGGAAACGTACAATCTTACGGGACGGTACGCTGAAGGCGCAAGGTGGCTCGTTGATACGGCCATGAAGACGGAATTGGACTTCAACATCACGGACATTGAAGGCATCCCCTCCACAAAAAACACGATAAGCACGTATGAAGAAAGGTTTTACGAAGACTTTTCCGACGTCAAAGACGGCGATTACCGCATAAAAGTAAACTTCCTCATAGCCGAAAACACCGAGTCCGCCCGCGGAATGGCCGAAAAAACGTACGCAGACGAAAACCTCCAGAACAAGCAATTTACCATATCCCTTGACAATAACCGCAAGACGTACACCACCGAAGGCGGCGCCGTAAGCGGCACGGCCCAGAGCCGGCTGGCCTGCGTAAATGAATTCACAAAACTACTGCCTTCGGCCCCTGTAAAGATGAATGAATCGTGGAACGTAAAACCCGAGGAAATTTCAGGGCTCATGCTCAAGGGTAAAAACGCGTCTTTCACAAAAGACAGCTTTGTAAAATGCTCCCTGAAAGAGGTGGCTTTAACCAACGGCGTAAAACAGGCCAAAATAGCCGTCAATGCAAAATTGTCCGGCTCCCTTGACTACACTACGGACGAAGATAACAATAACACGAACGGCTTTAAGATGGATATAACGCTCAAAGGCGAACTGATAATGGACATGGATTCGACAGTGCCGGTGTCCCTCTCCCTGAACGGCGATATAAGCATAAAAGGCGTTGAAAATGACCCTGTAAAAAAAGAACTCGTGGGCGCCATTACAGCCACAGGCAAGATTTCCTGCACGACAAAATATACGACCAGGGTAACAGACGAAGAAGAAAAGAAGTAATTGACCGGGATCCGGGATCCGGGATCCGGGATCCGGGGGCCGGGGGCCGGGGGCCGGGGGCCGAACGGAATAAAAAATCATTGCTTGTCGTCGTTTCGTGTCTCTTCAGGTTTCGTTAAATCCCTGTAACCCCCTTAAACTCCGTAACTCCCCTAACTCCTTTACTCCTTAACCCCTTAACCTCTAACCTCGCAAACAACCTTCAACCTAATCCATGAACAAATCCGAACTCATTGCTCTTCTCAACCAATACGACCTGCACCCGTCCAGGGCGCTTGGTCAGAACTTCCTGATTGATAAAAATTTCCTGAATTTCATTACAGGCAGTTCCAATCCGTCCAAAAAGGAACTCATTCTTGAAATCGGAAGCGGACCGGGCATATTAACTGAACAGTTGATTCCTCTCTCAGGCGCCGTCGTATCAGTAGAGCTTGATATCAGGCTTTTCAACATAGCCAAGACTTACCTGCCGAATGCGCCCAATCTGACGCTCCTGCAGACAAGCATACTCGGAAAACACGGCTGTATTGATCCAACTGTTCTGCAGATAATAACGGACACGCTCGCGCAAAACAACCTGAAACGCATGAAAGTCATTTCCAACCTGCCATATTCCATCGCAGGCCATACGATAGTAGGATTGCTGGAAGCAGACCTGCCGCTGAAAGAATTATACGTGCTCGTGCAATGGGAAGTCGCCCTTAGATTGATTGCCAAACCATCCACGCCGGAATACGGGCATCTCTCGGTGCTCGCTCAGGCGCTCGCTGACGTGCAGATAATACGAAAAGTGCCTCCGGAAGTATTCTGGCCCAGGCCCGAAGTGCATTCCGCATTGATCTGCCTGAAAAAACGCTCCCTGAGAGGACTGCAAAAATCAAAGACATATGAAGGATTCAAAGCGCTTATTAAAAGTGTTTTTACCTATAAAAGAAAAACCGTATTGAACGGATTAAAGCGCTCCGGGCATGACGACCAATTCCTGAAAAAAGCGGAAGAAATCTTGATAGCAAACGGCCTGACCGTTACAGCCCGGCCGCAAGACCTGGAGTGGACGGTCTATAAGCAACTGGCGGAAGAGTCCTGATTCCAGTGGGCGGTAGCCATTTGTAAACGAAGAAGGAAGAATGAAAAATGTAGAATGAAGGACTGTTGGGATTTAATGACTGGATGATTTGCGACTTGATGATTGACGACGGACGCGTAATCGTAAACCAAAGAAATCGTCGTGTCTCTTTCAAGTCTCGTCAAGTCCCTGTTAAATATCGCCGTCGTTACGCTGTTCAAGATTGTTCTACTTTCGTCCTAATCTGTCCTGTATTTTTTTATGGAATACCAGCCAGTCATCTTCTTTCACATTATCAATAGAAAGGCTGTTTACGAGGTTAAAGGGTTACGGGGTTGTGGAGTTGAAGGGTTACGTGATTACGAAAGTCATAAAGAAATCCTTACTTTATTTCCTCGTAGTCCGTGGCCCGAGACGTTTAAACGAGAACCGAACTGAGCCCCGAGATCCGCATTATGAACGACTATTTACATGGATACCCCCTTCGATTCACTCAGGTTTGCGACAGTATGCACAGGATAACGGCGACGTATCCATGTTACAAAAGCATTCGTTCTTCGTGATTTCGTGCCTTCGTGGCAAAATAACGGGCGGCGTATCCTGGTTATCCTGCCGCAGTCCTTAGCGAAGCGAAGGGAACCTGCGAAGGATCTATCCAATGTAAATTCCGTTGTCATGTCGTCGTCTTCAGTGTAAATCTGCTTGCACTAAGCAGAGCGAATGTGTGTAATCTGTGGTTCCGTTTCGTGATTCCATTCGTCGTCCCTCAGTACTCGCTACCCGCTACTCGCTACTATTTCCATTTCTTAAGCAATTCTTTTGCCTTTTCGGCATGTTCATACCCGGGCGCAAGCTCAAGCAATTTTTCCATATCCTTAATAGCATTCTTAAAATCATTCTTTTGAGAATACACGAGTCCGCGGTAGTAATAGCTGTACGCGCTTTCCGGATTGAGTTTGATTGCCATATTAAAATCTTCAAACGCCTCATTGAATTTGCCCGTGTCATAATAAGCTATCCCGCGGTTGCCATACGCATTGTAGTTGTCAGGCTGGAGTTCTATTGACCTGCCAAAATCAACAAATGCGCGCTCGTATTCGCCCTTGCTTGACAAGACCAATCCCCTGCCGTTATACGCCTCGGAATTCTCCGGCAAAAGCTCTATTAATTTCGTAAAATCGGCAATCGCGCTGTCAAAATCTTTTTTCAGCCAATTTGAATTGCCGCGGGTGAATAACGCGCTCGTATAATCGGGCTCAAGCTCCAATGACTTCGTCAGGTCAGCGACGGATTTGTCATATTCACCCATATTATAATAATCCACGCCGCGATTATAATATATACTGGCATCATCCGGCGAAAGCTTCAGCGCGCTGTCATAGTCCTTTATCGCGAGGTCATACTTGCCGCATTCCGCGTAAGCCGCCCCGCGGATGGAATACGCAAAGGCGTCTGACGAATTCAATTCTATTACTTTCGTAAAATCCGCTATGGCCTTTTCAAATTCTTTCATCTTTATGTACGCATTACCCCGGTCCTTATAACCGTCCGTGTCGTACGGCATTAATTCTATCTTTTTTAAATAATCCGCTATCGCATCCGCTGTATTGCCTTTTGCAAAATACACATTTCCCCTGTCTCCGTAAATATCGCCGGCCGCGGGATTAATCCCAATCGCCGCCGTGAAATCAGCGATAGCCTTGTCATATTCGCCCGCGGTTTTGTAGCTTGTGCCGCGCATATAATAGGCGCTTACGTCCGAATTATCCTCAATCAATTTAGTATAATCGGCAATAGCAAGGTCTTCTCTGCCCGTAACGGAATATAACCCGGCGCGGCTTATGCGGCATTGCGTATTTGACGGGTCAAATTTCAAAGACATGGTATAATCCGCGATAGCCCCCTGGAAATCCCTGAGGCCGCTTCGTATTATTGCACGCGTAAAAAACACGCCCGGTTCCTTTGATTCAAGCTCTACCGCCTTATCCAGGTCCGCAAGCGCCGGGAGATATTCGGTCTTCCTGTAATAGACCCACCCGCGCTTATAATAAGCGAGGTAATTTCCGGGTTCTTTCTCTATAAACCTGCTAAAATCCTTAAGCGCCTTATCGGTATCGCCTTTTTCAAAAAAAGCCATCGCGCGCTCGCCGTAAACCGTGCCATTCTCAGGGTCCAGTTTCAATGCCTTATTAAAATCCGCGATTGCCGCGTCGTACTGCTGTTTCTGAAAAAGAATCATTCCGCGCTTATAATAAACCATCGGAATTGCGTTATTGAGTTCTATTGCTTTTGTCAAATCCGGCAAAGCATTATCAAATTGCTCATTGTCATAATAAGCCAATCCCCTGTTGACATAAGGATTCGCGATTTCCGGGGATATTTCAATCAGGCGGGTAAAAACCTGTATCGCGGATGGAAAATCGCCTTTGCGGCACAATGCCAGACCGCGATTCAGCATGGCTAAAGCATTTTCCGGTTCAATCTTCAGTACTTCCTCAAAATCCGCAATGGCCCTGCCGCAATCCCCGGAATCCAGGTAAGTTGAACCGCGCCTGATAAGCCAATATACTTTCTGGTCAGGCGGAGAATTATTAATCACGTACGTATAATCAGCAACCGCTTCAGTGTATTTATTTTCATGATAATTAATGTCACCGCGCATGGAATAGGCATTGATATAATCCGGCCTGAGCGAAATTGCCTTATTCATATCTTCAAGCGCGGCCTTATTATTTTTTTTATTATAATACAAACAACCCCGGTTGAAAAAAACGTCCGCTTCCGACGAATTAAATTCTATCGCCTTGGTATATGATTTCAGGGCGTCGTCTATCTTGCCGTCTTTCTCCTCCATGCTTGCCTTCGCGTAAAAACCGATGGCGCTGTTCGGATCGTTTTCTATAACCTTCAAATAGTTCTTCATCGCTTCCTCGGGCTTATTGTACACAAACTGGTTTATCAGCCCCAATTCATAATACGCATACGCCAGCGAAGGCGTCAATTGCACTGCATGGGAAAAATATTCAAATGCCTTGTTAAAATCCTTTTTGGCCTTGCATGCGTACCCAAGCGCCTGAAAGGCCTCCCCGCAAGACGGGTCAGCCTCTAACGCGTCCATTGCTATCCTGATTTTTTCATCAATACTGCGGGTAAGGTTTGCCCTGTCAAGAATGGCCTTGGCCTTCGTGCGCCTTGCCGCGGCTTCCTCCGCAAGTTTCTTCTCCGCCGCTTCCGTGTCCCGGCGCTCTTTTACAAGCCTGCCGCAATCCTTAAGGATCCGTTCGGCATCGGGGTCGCCGGGAAGCAATGCCAGAAGCGCTTCACACGCGCCGCGGGCATCGTCATATTTCGCTGAAGCGAAATACTCTTCCGCTTGTTTGCGCAATTCGCTGATTTTTCTCGTCTTCTGCGCGGAAAACACGAATGTTATCGCCGCGAATGTCAGCGCGATAACAAAAACGCTTAAAAGTGAAATCGCAGAGACCTTATTTTTCTTTGCCTTGAGCCATAACTTGGACATCAGGGTTTTCGGCTTGGTGGAAATGGAACCGCCGTCAAGAAAACTCTGAAGGTCTTCGGCGATTGTAATTGCCGTTTGATAACGGTTCTTCGGTTCCTTTTCAAGGCATTTAAGGCAGATTGTCTCCAGGTCTTTCGGTATTATTTTCAGAATGGTTGACGGCGGGGCCGGGTCTTTGTTGACCACCCCGTCAAGCACCTGGTATAATTCATTGCCCGTAAAAGGTTTTTCCTGCGTAAGGCAGAAATAGAGCGTTGCCCCGAGGGAAAAGATATCGCTGTGCGGGCCTATTTCATTTTTTTTGCCCTGAGCCTGTTCAGGAGACATGAATTCCGGCGTGCCCAGTACCGTGCCGCTCATGGTAAGCGACTGTTCCATTCCGGTAAATTCCTTCGCAAGCCCGAAATCGGAAAGATACGGCTTGCCGTTCTGGCCGATTAAAATATTAGACGGTTTTATATCGCGGTGCACTATGCCGCAGGAATGGGCGTATTCAAGAGCTGACGCGATATCGCGTATGATACAGGCGCAGGTCTCAAACGTTAATGCCTCGGGCTGGTCATCAATAATGGAATCAAGAGGAATGCCGTCAATGTATTCCATGGAGAAAAAGTAGCAGTTGTCAACACAGCCGACCTCATAGACCTGGACGATATTGGGGTGATTCAATTTAGCCGAAGCCCTGGCCTCGCGCAGAAAACGTTCCGTGGCATCTGTTCCTGGGAGCGTAAGGATTTTCAATGCAACCTTGCGATTGAGTATGGAATCGTAAGCGCCGTAAACGACGCCCATGCCGCCGGCGCCGAGCTTGTCGCCTACGTTGTATTTTCCAAATTGTCTGCCTGCAAGATCAGGAATTTCCGGACTCATAGATACCGCCTAAAAATTCTAAGCAACACTGCTTTTATAGGTTTTTGCCACGAGGGCACGAAGTCGCGAAGAACGACGAACGACTGCGCCGATTTGCCACAAAGCGCACAGAGAATACAGCTTTAAGACGTACGCAGAACGGAATAAACCACTGAATACACTGAACACACCAAAACGCATGCATTTGCGGCAAAAACCAGCAAAATCGTCGTTTTCCGGTACTGCCTAAGTCGAGATGGGTTTTTACTGGTTTTTCGATAACGCTGAACACGGACGACACACCCCTGGTTCCCCTCTTTTTAGAGGGGACATATACGAATTTCCCCTCTATTAAAAGGGGTTAGGGGTGTGTTAAGCGTAACCTCGACTGAGGCCCTACGTTTTCCGTGTATTCTGTGTGTTCCGTGGTGAAAAACTGTCGTCGTTTCGTCTTAGCGTGCTTAGCGATCTTTACGGTTATAAACACGTTACCTTGGCCACAAAAGCACACGAATAAACACGAATACGCTTCCGTCCCGTCTTTGTCGCTCCCGCCCTAAGTTGGAACTTAAGGCCTGACCCCTTACGGTTCTATTTTTCGATAGGAATCACTAATTGTGGCAATTCGCTTACCGTCAATGTCATTTTCCCTCCCGAAACGGCCAGTTTTGACTGCTCGATTTTGCCGCGGTCGTCTGGAACGAGTCCTTCTACCTGGACGAATGAAGTTGACAGGTCGGAAAGGACGACCTGGCTTTGTCCGTTCTCGTTCCATACGACGAACACGGAATTCAAGCCCTTGCGTTCAAATCGGTACACGCCGGGTGCGACGCAGGTTGCGGCGGTTAGTTTCTGCAGAACTGACGCCAGACGCCCGTATGTGTGGTAGGCTTTCTTTTTCGTGTTTGCAGGGATACCTTGAGTGACTTCCTCTCCCAGCCCGTTATAGACCAGTCCCATCTGGTCAAAGTAGCCAGGAATGCCTTCTCCGGCGAATCCCTCGATAACCGTCCAAAAAAAGATTCGCTCTACTGACTGGGCAGTAAGATGCGTCACCAGATACGCAATTTCCCTTGCCTGGTCAGTTTCGGAATTGAATCCGAATTGTGGAGTCGGCGGGTCGCCCGTGTGAATACCGGTTTCGGTACACCATAGTCGCACTCCTTCGGCGAAACCGTGGAGTGCCAGCAAATCTCTATATGTCTTCACCGTTTTTGTTATGTCAGTCCCTCGGGACCGTTCTTTGTAAAAGTGAAAATCAAAAACGTCAAACGGGTTTTTATCAGGACATCCCTTAATGATTTCGCCAAGGAATTTGTTGAACAGTTTATAGTTTTGCTCGGACGAATTGTACTGATTGCTGATGCCGGCGAGGACTATCTTCCGCCCAGCCGCCCGGATAATCGGCTGACAACGCAGGAAGAACTTCGGGAAAAGGGAAGGGTTTTTCCAGAGAAGGTCTGGTTCATTGCCCACCTGCCAGAACTCTATCTTCGGGTATTTTTTGACTAATTGTTTAAGTGCCCCATCAAAATCGGCGTCAATCGCTTCAAACAGCGCTATGGGGTTCAAGTTGCCGCACAGTTCAAATCCTTCGGTTTGCATCTTATTATACAAGGATTCGGCGCCAACGAAGCGTCCCTGTCCTACGTAAAAGAATTCCACCCGCGCCATTTGTCCGGAGAGCGCTTTCATGTGAGCAATGACAGCGTCGAAATACTCATCATCGCCGGCGAATCCAAGGGTTTTAAGAAGCTGTTGTTTCTTTTGGGGCTCGCGATTTGGCAGGGCCGGAGCGCCGGCGAAACCCAAAACGTGCGATATGCTCCACTGGGACTCTGCAGTATCGCCGGGGCGGGACGGATCTTCCGGAACGTTCTGTACGACGTCGCTCATGTGCGCCGCAAAGATACCATCATCCGCATTTTGAGTCGCGCATGAAAGCGCGAATGCGACAAGCATTAAAATAAAATATTTCATAAAAGATTCTTCCGGCAAAACTTAAATTTCAGGGGATGCCCCCTTATGCTTTGATAAAAACCAGTAAAAGTCGGTCGTTTTCCGTGTATTCTGTGTATTCCGTGGTAAAAAATTGTCGTCGTTTCGTTTAAAGCAACAAAGCCACGACCAAAGGGAGTCCCGCGACTGAGCCGAGCGAAGAAGTCCCTGCCAAAGTGCAGGGAGAACAAAGTGTAGGGGCGAGCGAAGGGAGTCCAGCCATAGCCCCGTCCGAAGTGGCGAGGTAAGGGACAACCAAAACGACTACACGATTATTTGCCACAGAGCGCACAGAGAATACAGCTTTAAGACGTACGCAGAACGGAATAAACCACTGAACCCTGTACCGATAACTGGTACAGGGTGAATACACTGAACACACCGAAACGCATGCATTTGCGGCAAAAACCAGTAAAAGTCGGTCGTTTTCCGTGTATTCTGTGTGTTCCGTGGTGAAAATTATCGTCGTTTCGTCTGAGCCCTTCGCCATACTCACTTCGTTCTGCTCAGTATAAAATTAGCGAAGTAAGCGGAGCGAAGAAAGACGAAGCCGAAGGACAGTAGACGCAGTATCACTACGATTCGCAGGAAGTAATCCCGTAACGAAACGAAATGCGAGCGAGAGATACTGCGATTACTGCGAATCTTCTCGCCTTCGCTTGCACTGAGCAAAGCGAAGTGTGCCTTAGCGGCTAATGCACGTAAAATCTTATTATACAATCGACACAAGCGGAGTCAATGTTTTCTTTGCGGTGCAATTTTACAGGGACTTTAAGAAACTTGAAAGAGACACAATACGACGATAATTTTTTACCACGGAACACACAGAACACACGGAAACCATGTACATCTCCCTCCTTCGTCGTAATCTGTGCGGTTTTGCTTGCACTAAGCAGGGCGGATGTGTGTAATCTTAAAATCTTAGAATCCGTAAAGCATACAACAACACCAATCACTCAACAACAACCGTCAGGTACTTATTGCCTGCGAGGTATTTCTTAGCTACTGCCTGTAATTTTTCCGGCGTAAGTTTCTTCATTTTGCCTATGACTTCTTCGCCCCACATATAACCCTTGCCTTCAAATTCGTTTATGCCCAGGTAATACGCCTGGTTCAAACTGGATATGTTCCGCATAAACAGCCTGCCCGCTACGGAATTGACTTCGCGTTCAAGCTCTTCCTTTGTTACCGTAAAATCCTTCAGGCCTCCCAGTTCTTCAGTTATAATTTTCGCGACTTCGTCTATATTCTGTTTGCCCGTTCCTACTGTGACGGCAAGTATCCCGCGGTCCTGTTCAAAACTTATTCCCGCGCCCATTGAATAGGTCAACCCTTTTTTCACCCTGACCTTGTCCGTCAACCGCGAGGAAAGCACGTTGCCTAACATCGTCAGGGAAAGTTGTTCCGAAGGGTCCTTCACTTCCGCTAACAGTGTTCCAATCTTTACGCATGACTGCGGTTTTCCGAGCGTTTCTTTTACGGTCTTATCCTCAACCGGCGATTCCGGCATCACGTATGCCGCAGGCCGCGCGCCTTCGTACCTTCTCTCATAGCCGAATTCCCTGACAATCCTGTCAAAGACTTCCTGTTTGTCCATGGAACTGACTATTGAAATAACGATATTGTCCGGCGAAAAGTAGTTTTGATGGAAATTTTTCAGGTCTTCCGCAGTTATGGAATCCACGATTTCCGGCGTGCCAAGGACGGGCTTATTCAGGTGACTGCCCGGCAGGAGCGTTGAAATGAACAATCTGCCGGCCTTCTTAACCGGACTGCCGGCGCCCATCATAAAGGCCTGTTTCATCTCGTCCCTGACAGTATTCAACTGTTGTTCGGAAAAATCCGGAGATTTCATGGCCCGCGCCGTGATTGAAATGGCGTCTTCAAAGTAATCATTCAATGCCTGTAGGCGGATGAATGAAAAACCATTCGTCGTGTAATAGTCGTCAAACGGAATGTACGGATTATCCACAAATTGCGCCTCAGCGCCAATGGCCTCAAGCTTCGCTTCTGTGGAATCCGCCACGCCGGTTTTGGCAACCGCCCTGTTCAGGAAATCAGCGATGCCGTCTTTACCTACGGGTTCGTTCACGGAACGGTTTTTTACAAGCACGTGCATGGAAAATATGTCCGAGGCATGGACTTTTTTATAAATTATCGTAAGCCCATTTTCAAAAGTTGTCTTATGAAAAACAGCCGAATCCGTCTTTAAATCAGGGTCTGTTTTAATGAATGTCGTTTTTTTTACAGGCAGTGTTACGGCTGTCGCAGTGTATTTCGGCTTGTAAAAATATTTCTTTGTAACCGCGTTGACGTCTGCAGTTGTCAGCATATCCGTTTTCTTAACGTAATTCTGCATGGCATCCCACGCGCCGACCGCTATGTAAGGCACCTTGCCAAAAACGTAGTAATGAATCTTTTCCTTCGCATATACCTCTTCGGCCTTGACTTTCAATTTTGCCTGTTGGAGCTGTGCGGGCGTAATTTCACCGGAGCCGAACGCGTTAACGGCGCGCATGACGCGGTTGACGGCGGATTTCGCATCCGTTGCCGCGCTCAGAGAGGCGCTTATTCTTACGATTGACACCCCGCGGTAAACGGAATAGCCGCAGTTTATACCGGAAATGCCTTCCGCATTTGCGCCGCTGAAGGTATCAGCGAGATGTTTATTCAACAGTGGGACCGCAGTGGAAAATGCGTAATAATCCTCCTCAAACGGGCCGGGGCCGAAGAACCCTATATCAACGGATTCAGAACCGTCTTCAACCTCGGCGGTAAACATCTTATTCTCCGGGTAATCAAGCTTGTTTTTCTTGTTTTCCTTCGGCTGTGCGCCCAAGGGATACGCGCCGAAGTATTTTTTTATCTTTTTCGTCATTTCCTTCTTGTCAAAATCGCCCGTTACCCAGAGGGTCATATTGTTTGGGACGTAGTATTCGTGATAGTAATCAGAAAGTTCCTTAACAGTAATGGAATTAATGACTTCAGGAGTGCCTATAACAGGCCTGCTGAAAGAAGTGCCCGCGAAGAATTTTTCATCAAAAAATTCTTCCTTCTTATTCCCGGGGCTTGCGAGATCTTTTTTGATTTCCTCTATGACAACTCCTTTTTCGCGTTCAAGCTTGGATTCCGGGATAGCGCTGTTAAAAAGCATATCCGTCTGGACATCCAGGGCCGCGCCGATATTTTCCTTGGGGGCGAGCATTATGTAAGAGGTATAATTCTTGCCTGTAGAGGCGTTATTATAGCCGGAAATTTTATCAATTTCCGCGTATATCTGTTCTTCGGTGCGGGTTTTAGTGCCGTTAAAGGCGTAGTGTTCCACCATATGAGAAATGCCATTCAGTTTTGACGATTCATTCGCACTGCCGACGTTTACGACAACGACGGAACAAATCATAGGATAGGAATGTTGTTCGGTGAGAACGACTTTAAGGCCGTTGTCAAGGACAAACCCGTTTTCAGGAAGGGCTTGAGGCTCAAAAGAAGCCTTAGCAGTATCAGGAACGTTTTTTTTCATGGCAACCTCCCCCGTATTTTGAGCCGCGCAAGAGAGCGCCAGCGCGATAACCAGTAAAACAAAAAATCTCATAAGAAAACCTTTCTGAAAACCTGTTACAAGATATTGAATAACCCTCGCTAAGAGGTTATTTTAACGCATACACATGAATAATTCAAGAAAAAATCATAGCTTGAACCGCCTTGAACAGGGCTTGAACGACTTTTGAACAGCAAGAATGATAGAGTATGCGCTTAGTTTTCCGTCCAGCTGTCACCTGCTCACCTATCACCTTTCGTCGTCGTCCCTCGCCTACTCTCTACTTTCTACTCTCTACTGCGTCGTCCTTCATTCTTCATTTTTCATTATTCATTTTTTAGTTAAACTCCCTGCCTTCCGCGGCGCAGACAAGCTGTACTGCCTGCTTGCCGGAGAAGAGGCACGGAGTAACTCCGCCGCCCGGCGCTACCCACTGGCCGGCCATATAGAAATTACCCAATCCAGGCAGAGTCTTTTTCACGCGCGCACTTATCGCCTCAGGGGTAGGCAGCCACCCCTCAAAAGCGCCCTTATGGTTACGCGTGTAGCGCCATGTGGTATAAGGCGTAGCCACATCGGTCACCTCAACGGCTGAGGACATTCCCGGGTAATGCGGCTCAAGGACAGTGAGCAATTCCTTTGATATACGGTCTTTTTCAGCATCGTACAGCCGGCGATCTTTGACAAGGTTATTCCAAAATTCCCAGTCACCGTCAAGGCATTCAACCTGCAGACCGGTCTTGCCCGGAGCGGCGTATCCGGAGCGGGAATCAAACTGCCTGACTGCTATGACATCAATATCCTTACCGCCCATATTAAACGGCTTTTTCAGTTTAATCATATCCGCATGAGGCTTATCCGAATAATCCTTAGCCACGCCGTAAGAAGCCATTACAGCGCCCGGAAACATCTCCCATGTCTTATACATACTATTGACACTATCATCAACATACTTTCCGCCGAGCATATTAAAGATTGTACTGTACCCATCCGCGGCGGAAATTACAAAATCGGCAAAATATTCGCTCTTATCGGCCAATCTGACCCCAACGGCTTTATTGTTTCTAACGATGATTTCTTCCACGGTTGCTTTATATGCAATTTCACCGCCGAGGCCTTTGAATTTTTTTTCTATGGGCTTGACGAATTCAAGAGAACCGCCGTATATATAACCGAGCTGGTTATCGGCCAGTGACGCAAGAAGCATCATGATAAACCATACCGGCACCTGCGGAAAGAAGAGATTCTTGATGACGAATTGGCACCACGGGTCTTTGAATTGTTTTACATATACATCTGTCCTCTGCTTATATTTTCCGGACATATAGCGGCCGGCTGAGCGCATAGCCCAGAGAATTTTCAATTTATCAAAAATCCCAATCAACTCCTGAGGTTTTTTCATCAAGCCAAAAAAATCAATGCCGCGCAGGGCCTGCGCGCCGGCAAGCAATTCATCAAGAAGCCGCGCGTCGCCGGGTGACTGAGATTTCAGCGCACCAAAAGCCGCCGTGATATCGCTGGTAAAGGCAAAACTGCGGCCCTGGGATTCATCCATTATTGTAAAATAAGACGGCAGGTCAATAAATCTGCACGAATCCGTAATACCGAGGGTTTGATAGAGTTCGTAGGCCGCGTTTCCCGGCCTATGGCCCATAAGGAAATGGATACAGCCGTCAAAGACATAATCCTTGCGTTTCCACGATGTGCATACGCCGCCGGGAAGAGAGTGGTGTTCAAAGATACGCGCGTTATAGCCATTCATGCGCGCGAAACAGCCTGCGGAAAGGCCCGCAAGGCCGGCGCCGATGATAATGATGTTTTTTTCAGCCATAAGACAACCCCCATTTAACGAAAAAAGAATAATGGAAAATGGAGAATGAAGAACTACGTAGTAGAGAGTAAAGAGGAACGATGACGAAAGGTGAGCAGAAACCATGCAAAACAAAAAACCCCGTCCGGACTCATGCCCGTGCGGGGTTTATAATTTTTGCCTTGCAATGACGCGGTTACCGCGCGTTACGGGTTATTTCAGGGTATCATCCGGATTAGTTTTAGGTTCTTCCTTCGGGGGTTCTGTAGTGCCTTCTTTAGGTTGTTCACCTTCCTTAGGTTCTTCCTTAGGAAGCTCATCTTTAGGTATAAACAGCGGATTCTCGTCCGGTGTCGCGGGTGCGGTCTTGGAATACAATATTTCCACCCTGCGGTTACGAACCTTGCCTTTTGCGGTATTATTGTCCGCTATGGGCTTGAATTCGCCGTAAGATACGCATCTCATCTTAGTTGAAGGAACTCCCTTTGAACGCAGGTAAACGAGCACGTTTAATGCCCTATACGCGCCGAGTTCAAAGTTTGAGCCGGTAGTCCATTTAGCCTTGGACCTGGAAATCGGGTCGGCGTCGGTATGGCCTTCGATACTGAGGAACCAATCGCCTTTTTTCACTTCTTCTGCAAGCTGGTCCAGGAAAGCCTTACCGCCTGTTTTAAGCGAGGCATCGCCCGCCGAAAACAGCAGTTTTTCAGGCATTCTTATGAAACCCTTGCCGAATTCCACGCCGTTACCTTCATCAAGTTCCATCTGGGCGTTGATAAGGTTAAAGCGCGCTTCAAAGGTCTTTTCAATGTTTTCGTACTGTTGCTTGTAGATCCTGAGCGTATCGTTTTCATTTTTCAGGTCGGCATTCCGTTGGCGCAGAGCGCCCACTTCGCTCTCAAGCGCGTCGTTTGCCTGCCCCATTTTCTGCAGGCTGATTTCAAGCTGTTCTATGCGGTCATTTTTCACATTACTGCTGTTGCCGCCTGAAAGGTTCTTACAACCGGCAAAGAGCATAATTGCCGCCATTGCCAGCACCAGAAAAGTCAGTTTATGATTGCACATAATACTAACCTCCTTTCTTTTTCTCAAGTTTAAGGTTAAGTGCAAGGCCTTTTATTTCATTAGTCAGAACCTCAAAGGACATCGGCGTCCCCGGTTCCAACACATTTTCGCCTTTGATTATTGATTCGTATATTTTCGTCCTGCCGTCAACATCATCGCTCTTAACGGTGAGGAGTTCCTGAAGGATATTCGCGGCGCCGTAGGCTTCAAGGGCCCATACTTCCATTTCTCCGAACCTCTGGCCGCCGTAGCGGGCTTTACCGCCGAGAGGCTGTTGGGTGATAAGGGAATACGGGCCTGTAGCGCGCGCGTGTATCTTATCATCCGCGAGGTGATGGAGTTTCATTATATAGGCATATCCTACGGTGACTTCTTCTTTAAATGGTTCGCCTGTACGGCCGTCGTAAAGCACGACCTTATCCGACATCGGAAGGTTGCCTTCTTTTTTAAGGACTTCAAGGTCATCTTCCCTGCAACCGCCGAAAGGAGGCGTTACTATGCGGATATTCATCTGTTTAGCGACCCAGCCGAAATGCGTTTCAAGGATCTGGCCGATATTCATACGTGAAGGCACGCCGAGCGGGTTAAGGATGATATCAACGGTCGTACCGTCGGCCATAAAAGGCATATCTTCTTCAGGGAGTATTTTGGAAATAACGCCCTTATTCCCGTGCCTTCCGGCCATCTTATCACCAACGGAGAGGTTGCGTTTCGTGGCGATATAAACCTTCACCATTTCAAGGATGGTTGAAGGCAACTCATCGCCCCTTGTAAGGCGCGTAATCATGCGGTCTTTTTCCGTTTCATAAATATCGCACTGGGTGAAGAAATCGCGGAGCATTTTAGAAAGGGTATCAAGTTCCTTTTTGCCCTTGACTTCAAAATTAGCAAGCGCGTAGTGTTCCTTCAACTGCCTGAGTTCCGCGTACTTGCCTTTAGGCCCGAAGGAGGGCTTGGTCGGGCAGACGTCCTTACCGAACTCATTCACGATATTCTTATGAGCGGTATTGATAAGGGACTGTATTTTTTCTTCAAATTCGGTGAGGTATTTTCTTTCCTCTTTTTTGACATAAGCGCGTTCTTTTTCAGTATAGGGCGTTTTTCTCGTAAAATGCTGTGTTTTTATAACGACGCCTTCAACGCCTGACGGGACCGAAAGTGACTCGTTTTTAACATCTTCGCCGGCCTTGCCGAAAATGGCATAGAGAAGCCTTTCTTCAGGCGAAAGTTCGGATTTGCTTTTAGGCGCCACCTTGCCTACGAGGATATCGCCGGGTTTCACGTAAGTGCCGACCGTAACGATGCCGTTTTCGTCAAGGTTTTTCAGGGCCCTTTCCTGCACGTTGGGAATATCGCGCGTAAACTCTTCCCTTCCGAGCTTAGTTTCCCGAATGACGCATTCAAAGTCTTCAACGTGCACCGAGGTATAGGTATGCTCCTTAACGAGCCTTTCGCTGACGATAATGGCGTCTTCAAAGTTATAGCCTTCCCACGGCATAAACGCGACAAGCACGTTCTTGCCGAGCGAAAGTTCGCCGTTGCAGGTGCCTGCGCCATCGGCTATGACCTGGCCTTTTTTCACTTTATCGCCTTCGTTTATAATAGGCTTCTGATTAAGGGAAGTCTTTTCATTAAGGCCCCTGAACTTGGTCAATTTATAAATAACGTCATCAACGATGATTTCATCGGCTGTAACTTTCGCGACCACTCCGTCTTTTTTGGCGGTAACGACCATTGACGAATTCTGGGCCGCAGGGACTTCCATGCCTGTAGCCACCAGAGGCGGTTCAGTCACGAGAAGCGGAACTGCCTGGCGCTGCATGTTGGAACCCATAAGAGCCCTGTTCGCATCGTCATGTTCAAGGAACGGGATCAACGCGGCTGACACGCCGATGATTTGTTTAGGAGAAACATCAATATATTGTATTTTTTCAGGCGAAGTTTCTTCAAATTCGCCGTTGACTCTCGCGAGTATTTTTTCCGTAATAAATTTGCCTTTTTTATCCGTCGGGATATCTGCCGGCGCGAAATGGATATCGGTTTCTTCGCCTGCCCTGAGGTAAACGACCTCATCCGTAACAGTTCCGTTTTTGACTTTCCTGTAGGGAGCAAGGAGGAAGCCGTATTCATCCGTAGCCGCGTAAATAGCCGTGGACGTAATAAGGCCGATATTCGCGCCTTCAGGCGTTTCAATCGGGCATATACGGCCGTAGTGGGACATATGCACGTCGCGCACTTCAAACCCGGCGCGTTTCCTGTTAAGGCCGCCCGGCCCGAGGGCGCTGAGGCGCCTTTCATGCGTAAGCTGTGAAAGCGGATTAGTCTGGTCAACCACCTGGGAAAGTTCGCCCCTGCCGAAGAAATATTCCGCGGCCGAGGAGACAATCTTGGAATTGATAAGAGTGCGCGGGGTTTGTTCCTGGATGGTTTCGCCGTTAAGTTTTTCAGAAACCGCTCTTTTAAGGCGCAGGAAACCCTTGCGGATTTCTTCGCCAGCGAGTTCATCAACCGTGCGAACCCTCCTGTTGCCGAGGTGATCTATATCATCGGGCTTACCGGTGCCTTTGCGCATTTTCAGGATATAGCTGACAGTTTCAACGACATCTTCCTTGCGCAAAAGCTGTTCGGTTTCGGGAATGTCAAGGTTCAACTTGCGGTTCAAGCGGAACCTTCCGACCCTTGAAAGTCTGTATCTGCTAATATCAAAAAACCTTTCCTGGATGAGCGATTTCGCCCTGTCAAGCTGGAAAGGCGTACCGGGGCGCAGTTTTGCGTATATTTTATGGAGCGCCTCCTCATGGGACTTGGTAGTATCTTCAGCAACGGTATTTGCAATCAGATGATCTTCAACCGCCGGAATAATAGTCAATTGAGTGATGCCGGACGCGAGAATCTTCTTCGCGGCCGGTTCAAGGATGGGTTTACCCGCATCCTGCATTACTTGTTTATTTTTATCGTAAATATCTTCGCCGGAATAGAGGTTTATCAGAGATTCCGCGGTAGTCCTTGATGTTATATTGATGGTTTCCACTTTATAGAACATCTCAAGGATAGACTTGGAAGTTGACATATCCGGGAACAACGCGCGCATGAGAGTAGTCGCAGGAATCTTACTGCTCTGGTCAATGCGAACCGCAAGCGCCTCTTTCTTAGTGACGTTAAACTCTATCCACGAGCCCCTTTCAGGAACTATGGAAGCCGAGTAGGATTTGGTATCACCGGTTTTCGTTTCAACGAAATCCACGCCGGGAGAGCGGTGCAACTGGTTTACGATGACCCTTTCAGCGCCGTTAATAATGAATTCTCCGCCGCCGAGCATAAGCGGAATATCGCCCATATAAACATCTTCTTCAACGGGCTGATTCTTATTAAGGCGAAACCTTATTTTAAGCGGCGCGCCGAAAGTGAGTTTCAATTCCCTGCATTCATCAGCCGTATAACGCGGCATTCCAATTTCATAAGAGATATAATCAAGCGTGATTGTACCGTCATGATTTTTAATCGGAAAATGCTCGCTTATAAGCGCCTGGAGACCGGCATCATGCTTTTTATCATGCGGAATGTCCCTTTGCAGAAATTTATCGTACGCTTCGACCTGCATTCTTGTCAGGCACGGCACCGGTATTATTTCTGCCTTCCGTGTAAAGTCTCTGACGTTCATTTACAAAACCTCTTTAAAAGAGTTTCAGTTCCAAATCAGGCGATTTCGCATTTCGCGCCGACTGCTTCAAGTTCCTTGACGACCTTCTGGGCTTCTTCCTTGGTTACGCCGGTTTTGACCGGTTTCGGAGCGCCTTCCACAAGGTCTTTAGCTTCCTTCAAACCGAGGCTTGTGACGGCCCTGACGACCTTAATGGCCTGGATTTTATTAGCTCCGCCATCTTTAAGAATAACGTCAAATGCCGTTTTTTCTTCGGCCTGAGGAGCCGCTGCTGCGGCGCCTGCGGCAGGCATAGCCATCATGGGAGCGGCCGCGCTGACGCCGAACTTCTGTTCAAGGGCCTTAACGAACGTGGACAGCCAGAGAACGCTTGAACCTGCGATGACTTCCGTCATAAGCATATTTCTCTCGTCATCCTGCAACTCTTTAATTGACGTGACAAGCTGATTTACTTTTTCTGACATTACTAAAACCTCCTAAAAACAAAACGATATATCCAATTAAGATGATGATTTGGCCTTCTCAATTTCCTTTAAAGCGTAGGCCAAATTACGCGTAACAGCCGAAAGAACTCCGACAAAATTAGTGCAGGGCGCGTTCAACGTACCGAGCATCATGGCTACCATAGCCTCTTTTGACGGCATTTTAGACAGCATAGCGACATCTTTCTGTGACAGCAGGGCGCCGTCCGAAAAACCGCCGAGCACCTTAAGGAGCTTATGTTTATCGCCCCAGGTGATGACTTCCTTTGAAATAACAACAGGGTCATCCGCCCCGTAGAATATGGCCGTTTGGCCGCTCGGCAGTCCGGTGAACTGATGTTTGCCGGACTTTTCAAGCGCCTTGACAGCCGTTGAATTCTTGATTACCTTCATTTTCAGGTTCTTCCCGCGCAGAGTTGTGCGCAGGTCGTTTATCTGGGCGGCTGAAACGCCTTTGTAATTGGCAAACACGCAATGGTTTACCTTGCTGAAAACGCCGGCCATTTCATCAGCTATTTTTATTTTAATCTTATTAGGCATACAAAACCATCCTATTTAATAACGAGGCCAATGCTTGGCGTCATAGTTCCGGAGAGGAAAGCATTGATAATATAAGTGCCCTTTACTGACGCGGGCTTCATGTTCTTGATATGTTCTATGAAAGACTCAAGGTTTGCCTTGAGGTCTTTCTGCGAGAACGACAATTTGCCGACCGGTGCGTGGACTACTCCGCCGGCATCGGCGCGGAATTCAATCCTGCCTGCTTTGAATTCGGTCACTGCGGTCTTGATGTCATCGGTAACGGTGCCGGCCTTAGGCGAAGGCATTTTTCCCTGCGGCCCGAGGACTTTGCCGAGTTTTCCGATATGCCTCATCATGTAAGTGCAGGCTATTGCGACATCAAAATCAAGCCATCCGCCTTCTATCTTCTTAACAAGTTCCGCGGAACCTACTTCATCGGCTCCGGCAGCTGTTGCCTTGGTAGCGTCTTCGCCTTCCGCAAACACGATTACCTTGCGGGTCTTGCCGATGCCTTTCGGAAGCGACACCGAACCCCTTATAAGCTGGTCGGCCTTTTTCGGATCTATGCCGAGACTTAGCGTAAGAAGCACGGTCTGGTCAAATTTCGTAGTGCCGTCCATTTTCTTAATTATTTCAATGGCGTTATCTATTTCGTATTTCTTTTCGGAATCAACGAGTTCCGCGAGTTTTTTGTAACGCTTACTTCTTGATTTCATCGGGAAAATCCTTTCTGGTGACTAAACGACTTCAATTCCCATATTCTTTGCAGTGCCGGCTATTACCTTCGCGGCCTGTTTGACATCGCTGGTGTTAAGGTCCTTCATTTTTATTTTGGCGATTTCCTCGCACTGCAGCCACGTAACCTTGCCGACTTTTTCTTTATTTGGAACCGCGGCGCCTTTTACCACGCCTGCGGCTTTTTTGAGAAGAACGGAAGCCGGCGGCGATTTGACGATAAAGTCAAAAGACCGGTCTTTATAAACGGTTACTATTACGGGGAAAATCATCCCGGGCGAGCCCTTTGTGGCTTCATTGAATTTTTTTACAAATTCGCCGATATTGACGCCGTGCTGGCCCAGTGCCGGGCCTACGGGGGGCGCAGGCGTTGCCTGGCCGCCTGGGGCCTGGAGCTTGACTTTTACCATTATATCTTTCTTCGGAGCCATATTAAAATGCCTTTCAAATCTTTTAGCGCTTCTACTGTTAAATCTGTTCTATCTGCCAGTATTCCAGCTCAACGGGAGTAGGCCTCCCGAATATTGTCACTATAAGCTTCACGATGCCTTTGGACGGAACGACTTCTTCAACGGTACCGTCAAAGTTTTCAAACGGCCCTTCTTTAATGCGGACATTATCGCCCTTCTTGAAGGATATTTTCAGTTTAGGCTTATTCTCAAACGAAGTTTCGCTGTCCTGAAGGAGCCCCGCGATTTCGTGTTCAGCCATGGGAACGGGCTTATTGACGCCGAGGAATTCGCCTATGCCGGGCGTCTCGCGGATGACAAACCATGTTTCGTCATCCAGTATCATTTCAACCATCATGTATCCGGGAAAAACCTTGCGTTCTCTTACTTTTTTCTTGCCGCCCTTGATCTCGGATATTTTTTCGCTCGGCACGAGGGCGCGGACTATCTTGGCCTCAAGGCCTTTTGCCTTGACTCTTGCTTCAAGAACCTTCTTGACATGGTCTTCCCTATTTGTTTGTACGCGGACAACGTACCATCTTTTTACTGCGGATTGCGTTTCGCCCATATGTAAAGTTTCTTAAATAATTCTCAACAGTTCCATCAACTTATACAGCAGGCTGTCTGCAAGCAGTATGAACAAACCGAGTGATGCAACCGAAATTATGACTGCTATTGACGAACCTACGTATTCATTCCTTTGCGGCCATGACACTTTCCTGAGTTCATCTTCCGTGCAAATAAGGAATTCCGCCGACCTCGGCAGATTAATAATGAACAGATAAACGCCGGCCAGGCCCGCGAGCGCAACGACTGACGCTATGACCATCCTTATGGTTACGGCAAAATCAAGAAAATCAAGAGGTATCAGGACCATGCCCCAGAAGGATGCAGGCGTGCTTCCGTCATCAAGCGTATAAGATGCGGGCATAAACCTGTACAGACAAATGCCGCCGTACAGCACCAGGATGGCGGCGCATATTCCGGCAACCCAACGGGCTATAGATCCTTGACCTTTTTTATAGTACTGAAACTGCATAAATCAAAAAATAAAAAATATAACTCAACAGGCCTGGAGGGACTCGAACCCACAACCCCCGGTTTTGGAGACCGGTGCTCTAGCCAATTGAGCTACAGGCCTTTAATATGGCCCTACTTCAATCCGGGTGCACTTGATTCCATGGGTTGGAAGGCTTGATGAACCTACTTCTTCTTCTCCTTATGCGGAGTATGCGCGGAACATTTATTGCAGAACTTCTTCAGCTCCAGCTTTTTCAGCGCCTTACCGCTTTTGGTAGTGCGGTAATATCTGTTACCGCACTGTGTGCATTCCAGAAAAATAGATTCTCGCATAAGGAATATTCTCTAATTAAACCAATATTTTTGTAACAACACCCGCGCCGACGGTCTTGCCGCCTTCGCGAATGGCAAATCTCTGTTCAGGTTCCATTGCAATGGGCATTATAAGCTCAACTTCAAGAATGGTGTTGTCGCCGGGCATGACCATTTCGCCCTGCTTAAGCGTTACTGCGCCTGTGACATCCGTGGTCCTGAAGTAGAACTGGGGCCTGTAATTGCCGAAGAAAGGCGTATGCCTTCCGCCGTCTTCTTTAGACAGCACGTACACCTGGCATTCAAATTTCGTATGAGGCGTAATACTGCCTGAAGCGGCAAGCACCTGGCCTCTTTCAACGTCTTCCTTCTTGACGCCTCTGAGAAGCACGCCGATATTATCACCGGCAATGCCTTCATCAAGGGTCTTTTGGAACATTTCCACGCCGGTGCATATGGTTTTACTGCTTTCCTTGGTCAAACCGATGATTTCAAGCTCGTCTCCCATTTTCACCTTGCCTCTTTCAACTCTTCCCGTCGCGACCGTACCGCGGCCTGAAATGGTGAATATATCTTCAACAGCCATAAGGAACGGCTTTTCGGTTTCTCTCTTGGGCAGGGGTATGAAACTGTCAATGGCATCAACGAGCTTCCATATAGCTCCGCACCACTGGCATTCCTTCTTCGCGCACATGCACTGGTCAGCCTTAAGGGCCGAACCCCTGACTATAGGAGTGGTTGAACCGGGGAACTTGTTCTTGTCAAGGAGTTCCCTGATTTCAAGCTCAACGAGTTCAATAAGTTCGGGATCTTCCATCAAATCGCACTTGTTAAGGAAAACAACTATCGCCGGTACGCCGACCTGGCGGGCGAGCAGGATGTGTTCCTTTGTCTGTGCCATTGCGCCGTCGGGCGCGCTGACTACGAGTACCGTACCGTCCATCTGGGCGGCGCCGGTAATCATGTTCTTGATGTAATCGGCATGGCCCGGGCAATCAATGTGGGCATAATGCCTGTTCGCCGTCTGGTATTCCACGTGGGCAATGTTTATGGTAATACCTCTCTCCTTCTCTTCCGGGGCATTGTCAATACTGTCAAATGCCCTCTCCTTGGCGAGATTGTGCTTCGCCAGAATTTTCGTAATAACGCTGGTAAGCGTAGTCTTGCCATGGTCAATGTGACCAATGGTCCCCACGTTAACGTGCGGCTTTGAACGATCAAATTTCTCTTTAGCCATAAATTCTCTCCTTAACCTAAAAACTCTCCTTGACCACTAAAGAACAGTAAAGACAATTTATCAAATTAGAAAAGTAATATCATATAAAAAATTCAGAAAATGTCAAGAAAAAAATAAATTTTTGTTGATTTTTTATTCCGGCACTATATAATGAATAATCCGTGCGGGCACGCGCCTGCAGTAAAACGCAAAAAACCGCAACGCGGTTTTTCGCTGGGATAGCTCAATAGTAGAGCTCCGGTTTTGTAAACCGGAGGTTGCGGGTGCAAATCCCGCTCCCAGCTTTAACGATTCTAAGATTAGAAGATTCTAAGATTAAAAGATTAGAAAACAACAAGATTCCAAGATTAAAAAATTAAAAGACAATAAGATTAGAAAATTGAAAGATTATTGAAACGTCGTAATCTCAGAATCTTTTAATCTTAGAATCTTGGAATCGTTAATCCTATGGGCAGGTTCCCAAGCGGTCAAAGGGAGCAGACTGTAAATCTGCCGGCTCTGCCTTCGGGGGTTCGAATCCCTCCCTGCCCAATTAAAGGATGAAAATGAAGAAGGAAGGACGCGGTAACGAATAGCGCGCAACGAGGGACGAACGACGAGGGGTGAAAAACCATGCGCGGCATTCCGCCGCCTGTCACCGTAACACCACAACCCCTTAACTCCTAAACTCCATAACCCCTAAACCCCGTAACTCTTTAACTCCGTAACCGGCAAATGTATTATGATGAAAATACGGAAAAAACTTGTCAATGAAGATGAAATGGCCGTGCTTGTGGATTCCATCTCAAAAAAAATATTAGAAGCCAATCCCGATAAAAAAAAGCTCGCTATCGTCGGCATCCATACGCGCGGCGCCGTGCTTGCTAAAAGAATAATGAATTCCCTCCAGAAAATTTCAGGCATGAAAAATATCCCGTACGGCGAACTTGACATCACTCTCTACCGCGACGACCTGTCTTCGTCCGGACATAAGCCCGTTATAAAAGGCACTAAGATTGATTTTGACCTTAACGGTAAAACCGTCATTCTTATAGACGACGTTCTCTATACCGGACGCACCATCAGGGCGGCGCTGGATGAACTCGTGGATTTCGGAAGGCCCGCGTCAATCCAGCTCGCGGTGCTCATAGACCGCGGACACAGGGAATTCCCGATCCGCGCCGATTACGCGGGTAAAACCATAGCAACCGAAAAAAATGACATGGTCCGGGTGCGGCTTAAGGAAATTGACCAGATTGAAGACGTCGTAATGATTTAAGAATTAAGAGTTAAGATTTCTCCGGCGTATTTCATAAAAATTTTAATTCTTAAATTTCCATGCTTTTTATGCGGAACTTGAAAACATAGACACTAAAGGAGTTTCTATATATATATGGGAAATAAAGATTGGACACGCAAAGACCTGCTCGGACTTGAAGAACTTTCCGAAGAGGAAATCCTTACCGTCCTTGACACCGCGGAATCCTTCAAGGAAGTCTCAACGCGCAGTATCAAGAAAGTTCCGGCCCTGCGCGGCAAGGTCGTCGTTACCATGTTCATAGAACCCAGTACGCGCACAAGAACGTCTTTTTCCCTCGCAGCGCAAAGGCTCAGCGCCGACGTGGTTGACTTTTCCGCGGCTACAAGCAGTCTCTCCAAAGGCGAATCCCTTAAAGATACCGCATTAAACATAGAAGCTATGGGCGTTGACATCGTTATCATACGGCATACCGCGCCCGGCGCGCCCCACCTGCTCGCGAAAGTCCTTAAGGCGTCCGTCATAAACGCGGGCGACGGCCCGCATGAACATCCCACACAGGGACTCCTTGATATATTTACCATGAGAGAAAAATTCGGCAGGATAAAAGGCCTTAAAGTCGCCGTGCTCGGAGATATCAACCACAGCCGCGTGGCGCGTTCCAATATCTGGGGCCTTAAAAAACTCGGCGCCGAGGTAATCGCCTGCGGGCCTTCTACGCTTATTCCTTCCACAATTGAAAAATTGGGCGTAAAAGTATCATATAATATAGATGAAATACTTCCCGAAGTTGACGTGATCAATATACTAAGGATACAACTTGAACGCCAGCAGTCCGGACTCTTCCCTTCCATAAGGGAATACACGAGGCTCTTCGGGATAAATTCCGAAAGATTGAGCCGGGCTAAAAAAGACGTACTTGTAATGCACCCCGGCCCAGTAAACCGCGGCATTGAAATAACCCCGGAAGTTGCGGACGGAAAGAATTCCGTAATACTCAGCCAGGTAAGCAACGGTCTTGCCGTAAGAATGGCAGTGCTGTATCTGGTTTCCGGCGTTACACGCAGTAGCGAGTAGCGGGTAGCGAGTACCGAGGGACGATACGACAAAACGAAACCGCGAAAATCTGCCATAGAAAAACCGCTGTCCTTCGTATCCTCTGTGTACTCTGTGGCAAAAACGTTGTTTTATCTTCTGTGTTTTTACGCAGAAATCTATAGGAACTTTTATTATGGAATCCATACTGATAACTAACGGCAGGGTAATAGACCCCGCAAATAAAATCGATTCTGTCATGAATGTCCTTGTTGAAAACGGCAAGATAACTTCCGTTGGAAACAAAAAGCCAAATGCCGACAAGGTCATTGACGCCAAAGGCATGTACGTTACCCCGGGCCTCATAGATATGCACGTGCACCTGCGCGAACCGGGCAACGAAGACGAGGAAACCATCGCGAGCGGTTCCGCGGCCGCCATAAACGGCGGCTTTACATCGCTCGCCGCCATGCCGAATACGGAACCGTCCGTAGATAACGAGGCTTCCGCGGAATTCGTCTATCTCCAGGCCAAACGCACCGGCAAGGCAAACATCTATCCCATAGGAGCTATTACCAAAGGAAGAAAAGGCGTTGAGCTCTCGGAAATGGGACAGCTTGTGCGCGGCGGCGCCGTTGGATTTTCCGATGACGGCGACCCCGTGCAAAATGCCAGTATCATGCTCCGCGGGCTTACATATTCAAAAATGTTCGGCAAAACCGTCATCGCACATTGCGAAGACAAAACGCTTTCCGGCAACGGCGTCATGAACAGCGGCCATACGGCCATGACTCTGGGCCTTTCCGGCATACCGGGCATATCCGAAGAAATAACCGTGCACCGCGACATAGCGCTCGCCAAAGCCGCTAACGCAAAACTGCACATCGCCCATATCAGCACGGCCGGTTCCGTGGAACTCGTCCGAAACGCCAAGAAAAAAGGCGTCAGCGTTACATGCGAAGCAACCCCCCACCACCTGACCCTTACGGACGAATACATAAAAAGTTTTGATACGACTTTCAAGATGAATCCGCCGCTCAGAACCAAATCCGACATGGAAGCCGTCAGGGAAGGCCTGAAAGACGGCACTATAGACGTCATAGCATCCGACCACGCGCCGCATTCCTCGGAAAAAAAAGACGTGGAATTCAACGTTGCGCCGTTCGGGATTATCGGAATTGAAACCATACTCCCTGTAATAATGACGGAGCTTGTCAATAAAGGAATCATCACCATTTCACAGGCCGTGGAAAAATTGACCGTCAATCCCGCAAGGATACTCGGCATTCCTAAAGGCACGCTTTCCACGGGCGCGGACGCGGATATAACAATCATTGACCCGAATTATCAATGGGTCATAGACCCGGATAAATTCAAATCAAAAAGCAGGAATTGCCCGTTCGCGGGATGGAAGGTCACAGGTAAGGCAGTCAAGGTCATAGTAAGCGGAAAGGTGTTTGAGAACACATAGTTGACTTGACTAATTAATAATTATAAATTAAAAATAGAAATAATAATAGTCGAATCAACTAATCGCAGACCAGTTATTCTTAATTTTTAATTCTCAATTCTTAATTTCGTTCACTATTTCCTTTTTCCATATCGGCGTGGTTTTTTTGATTTCTTCTATTATATAACGCGACGCCGCGTAGGCGTCTTTGCGATGGCTGGCTGTAACTATTGTAATTATGCTCGCCTCGCCGACCTTAAGAAGCCCTGTCCTGTGCGCAATGTCCACTTTCAGGACGGCCCATTTCTTCATGCATTCCGCGGCTATGCGCGCGAGGTCCTTTTTCGCCATTTTTTCATAGGCGGTATATTCTATCGCGCGGACTTTTTTGCCTTTATTGAAGTTGCGCACCGTGCCTATAAACACGGCTACCGCGCCTGTCATGCCGGCGCCGGAAGTTATTTTTCTGGAAAAAATAAATTCCAACGGTTTTTTTGTAATTGTAATCATAACTAAACCAGGTTTCTTTCAAACGCCTTTATATTTCCCGTAAAAAACGCCTTTACGGACTTCCATTCCCAGTCTTTGCCGCGCATAAGCAATTTCGGTGAAGATTCGCTCTCGGCATCGTCAAAGTACGTTAGGCCTCTCAATACGTGATACATGCTTATCCCCGCGGAACCGAATCTTGCCTTAAATATGCCGCAGGCGGCTTTTAAAGACAGCTTCAATTTCAACACGGCGTATAGGTCATAGAAATCCTTCTTACTGCCCCGTTGGGCGATGGTCTTGAATTTCTCCGCGGTTATGTCGCGCCAATCGGCAATTTCCAATCCGTTCCAGGAAACGGCCGGATACATCAGCGGCTGTTTGTAATACAGAAACGACATCTTGACATTATCAACCTCGCAATGCAGTGTTCCCTTTCTTACAAGCGAAACCCTGCAGGCGGGCATTTCATCCCGGAAACGTTCCGCGTCAAACACGGACTCCGAAAAAAAATCAAGGTCAGCCGATTTCCTGTGCCCTATCTGAAGCGCAAGTCCTGTGCCGCCGGCCAGGTAGAAAGCCTTCAATTCAGGAGCCAGCACGGCTATTGCATTAAGCGCATTTTTTGATAGCACTTTTTCAAACATTTGATTTCTTTCAAAGGTATTTTAAAATAAGCGGCCCAGTATTTTGCCGTAATAGGCATGAGGCCGCGGCATTGCTTTACGACCGCAACAATCTTCCTGTCCGCATATATGGCGCGCAATTTCGCGATATCTTTTTCGTCGCCGTAATCAAGCACGCGGGCAATCACAAAATTCGCGTTCTTTTTCAGGTCAACGTCCTTAACGTCCCAGAACAGAGTGGAACGAAAGACATTTTTTTTCTTTTTATTCCTTTTGACTACCATTTTGCAATACACCAGGTAACAACGATACAGAGATCCGACATTCTTAATTCTCAATCCGCAAATCGCAAATCGTAAATCTCAAATCTTAAATCATTAATCGTCATTCACCCTCCTGCCACGGGCGGAATCAAGGCAATTTCCCTGCCTTTATCAAGCAACGCATTATCATCAACGAATTCCGAATCAACGGCGGCCCTTGTTTTTTTCAAAAGTTGTTTCATTTCAGGGTATTTTTCGGACATAAAGGCTTTGACATCTTTTACCCTGACAGACGGCTTGTTTATGTCTATAGAGATACTGTCTTTATTTACATGCTCCCGCAGACCGGCGAAGAGTTTTATTTTAAGTTTCATATTATTACATTGCGATTTCTTGCAACAGATTAAACGGATTACATGAGATTGTTTTTCAGCTTATATGCTCAGGACTCTTAGACTCTACTGTTCCACCATTTCAACGAGGTATTTATTCAAGCGGTCCTTTGTCGCTCTGGAGAGATTGACGAACTTCAGGCCCAATTCAAACTTATTCTGGCCTTCCATCCTTGCCACGCGCACGATTCGCGCGAGGACGTTCATATTGATTTCCGGCAGGTGCAGAGTAACGTCAAGGAAAGTGCCTGCGGGGAGGAATTTTTCAGAGAAGAACATCAGGCCTTCGGCGCTTATATTCAGGAGTTTTGTATCTTTCGGCTGGCTGAGGAACACTTCGTCTTTTGTAATGACCGTATATTCCATTGTCAGGTCGGCATTAACGCGCTGGAATTCGCGGCGGTCTATCAAATAGAGTTTTTGTTTTATAAAAACATCCACGAGATCCGGATCGAACGACGTATCTTTGCCTTTTTTCAGAACATCGATCGCCTCATCAACCGTCATAGCCCTTTTATACGGCCTGTCGTACGAGACCAGGGCGTCATAGACATCGGCGATTGTAAGGATCCTTGCGGCCTTTGAAATCTGAACGCCCTTAAGCCCGAGCGGATAACCCGAACCGTCAAGTTTTTCGTGATGTGCGGACGCGATTGAGGGTATATCCCGGAGTTTCCTCGCGAAATGAACCTGTTCAAGGATATCTTTTGTCTTTACGGCGTGCTGTTTCATCGCATTATATTCTTCAGGCGTAAGTTTGCCGGGTTTCAGCAACACGCTGTCTGCCACGCCGATTTTTCCGATATCATGCAAAGCGGCGGCGTAATCGATTATTTTTATCTCCTCTTCAGAAAAACCGACCGCCCTTGCGAGCGCAATGGCGTACTTAGCCACCCTTTCGGAATGGCCTGCGGAAATCGGGTCGCGCGCGTCCAATGCCGCGGCCATTGTCTTAAGCATGCTCTTGAATGAAAGTTCTATTTCCTTATACAAACTCGCGTTTTCAATAGCCACCGCGGCCTGCGCGCATAGCGCCACAAGAAGCTCTTCATCATATTTCGTAAAAATACCGTCCGCCTTGTTAAGAACCTGTATTACTCCGATAATCTTGCTTTCATGGTTTATCAACGGCGCGCAGAGCACTGTTTTCGTATGATACCCTGTTCTTTTATCGGAATTCTGGTCAAACCTCGGATCCTTATACGCATCCGCGATATTAACGATATCGCCGGATTTCGCGACATATCCCGCGATGCCCTTGCCGACGGGAAGGCGTATTTCCTTGATTTCCAGGTCCTGCGCTATATGAGTCCACAATTCGCTTGCGTCATGGTCAACAATAAAAAGTGAAATCCTGTCCGCGGTCATGACTTCGCGCGTCTTTTTCGCGATAAGATCAAGGAGCGTGTCAAGATTCCTCTCAAGAATCATAGCCTTGGAAATTTCTAAAAGGATTGAGAGGTCCGTAAGTTTTTTTGTAATTGTTTTTGTATTCTTTTCAGCCATAACATATAGATTATGAAGATTCTAAGATTACAAGATTACGGGGATTATGAGACGACGCAAAACGCCGGGGATACGGACAATAAATAAAAATCACCTCTTACACTCTGAACGTGGCGTCCCTGTAAAATTCCGGGAACAATTTCCGCATCTGCTGTTCAACGGTAACGTAAGTCGGCCCGAACCTGTCATGGTACATGAAGTATTCAAGGTCATACGCCATCTGCCCGGCGTCCTGATAGCGTTTATCCAGGCTTTTCTGAAGGGCCTTGACCATTATTTTCTCAATGTTTTCCGGGATTTCAGGGTTAATTGACCTGGGCGGCGGTATATCCTTGTAAACGACGTTATCAAGAATGACCCCGGTGCGTTCGCCGCCGAAAAGCGGCTGGTGCGTCAATAATTCAAACATAACAATACCCAGGGAAAATATATCCGAACGCCTGTCGGTCTGCATGAACTGTGCCTGTTCAGGCGACATATAGGGAGCTTTGCCCATGAGGATATCGCCTTCCTGGTTATTCATGATATGAGCGGCCTTTGCGATGCCGAAGTCCGTAAGTTTCACGAATCCCTCGGTATTTATCATCACGTTTTTCGGGCTGATATCCCTATGGACAACCCCGAGCAGATTCCCGTATTTATCGGTCTTATTATGCGCGTATTCAAGCGCCCTGCACACCCTGCTGATTACGTAAATAGCAAGATCCATGTCAAGCTTGACGTTCATTTCATGGTGCCTCTGCACAAACTCCTGGAGGTTGACGCCGTCAATGTATTCCATGGCAATGTAATACATGTTATCCACCTTGCCGAGCTGGTATATCTGTACGATATACTGATGGACAAGGTTAGCGACAAGCTTGGCCTCGCCTATGAACATCTCAACGAATTCCGCGTCCTTTGAGATATTTTCCTGAATCGTCTTTATGGCGACTATTTTCTCAAAACCGTCACTGCCGTACTGGATGGCCTCATACACGCTTCCCATGCCGCCTTCGGCGATTTTGCGTATCAACTTAAAGCGGTTCTTGTCCAGAATCTCTTTTGTTTCGGGAAGAGAATCACTTTTTTTAAACATAAAAGTTCCCCAATAGATCCTAAAAGAAACGTATCACAGAAATTATATCACATACACGGCTGAAAAGTCAAGTATATTTCAAATTTTTCTGATATTCTTTTTCTAATGCGCCCGAAATACCTTGACTTTTTGCGCTAATAATTTATAATCGCACTAAATAAACGAAACTGATTTAGCTGTATAAGAACTAAAGGGTTTTTTTAGGAGTTAACTATTATGCTGATTATACAGATATCTCCTGAAGTATATCCGTACGCGAAGACAGGCGGACTCGCAGACGTCGTAGGCTCCCTGCCGGAACATCTTGAAGGCCTCGGAAACAAGATTGTCATATTCATGCCTCTTTTCAAAAAAGTAAAGGAAAACGTAAGCAATCTTATAAATACCGGAATAAGCGTAAACATACCTATAGGCGATTCCGTCAGAAAAGGCAACGTCTGGAAAACCGCGCCGCACCTCCAGACGTCTAAGACCGAGGTATATTTCATCCAGCGCGACGAATATTTCCACAGGGACACGCTCTACGGCACCGAGCACGGCGATTTCGCGGATAATGCGGAAAGGTTCATTTTCTTTTCCCGCGCCGTCCTGGAAGCGGTCAAACAGCTTAACCTGAAACCCGACATTGTCCATTGCCATGACTGGCAGTCGTCCCTCGTGCCAGTGTACCTGAAAACCATTTACAAGGATGAACCGAACTTCGCCGGCACAAAAACGGTACTGACCATCCACAACCTTGCGTATCAGGGTTTATTCTGGCATTGGGACATGAAACTTACGGGCCTGGACTGGTCCCTTTTCAATTGGCGCCAGCTGGAATTCTGGGGCAAACTCAACTTCCTCAAAGGCGGCATCGTATTCAGTGACGCCATAACGACCGTAAGCCCTACTTACGCAAAGGAAATCCAGACGCAGGAATACGGCTGCGGCATTGAAGGCGTGCTCCAGACCAATACCGGCAAACTCTCAGGCATAATCAACGGCATAGATTATTCCCAGTGGAATCCCGAACTGGACACGCTGATACCGGCAAAATTTTCAGCAAAAAACATAAAAGGCAAAACGGCCTGCAAAAAACACCTCCAGCAAAAATGCGAACTGCCCGTAAAGGACGTGCCTGTCATAGGAATGATAACGCGCCTCGCGGACCAGAAAGGCCTTGACCTTGTAGTCTCAATCTTTGAAGAACTGATGAAACAGGACCTGCAGTTTGCGGTGCTCGGAACCGGCGAAGAAAAATACCACCGCATGTTCCGCGACATATCGCAGAAGTACCGCGACAAGGCCGCGGTATTCATAATGTTCAATAACCAGCTCGCGCACGAAATAGAGGCCGGCTCGGACATGTTCCTTATGCCGTCGCGCTACGAACCCTGCGGCCTTAACCAGATTTACAGCCTGAAATACGGCACGGTTCCCATAGTAAGAGCCACCGGCGGACTCGCGGACACAATCACAAACGCGTCCCCTGAAACATTGAAAAACGGCGCCGCGAACGGATTTGCCTTTAAGAATTATTCCGCACAGGAACTCCTCCAAACAATACTAAGGGCGTTGGACGCTTACAAAAACAAAACAACATGGGCCAAGATCCGCAAGAACGGCATGACGCAGGACTGGTCATGGAAAAGAAGCGCCCGTGAATATACCGATTTATACAAGAAATTGCGCAAATAACTAAAATGGAAAAACACATTACAAAGTACAAAAAACTCCTGCAACAGGTGGACTCGTGGTTCCAGACCGTAATGGAAAAGCATTTTGACATCGTCAAATGCAGGCCGGGATGTTTTGACTGCTGTCAGGGGCTGTTTGATATCGGATTGCTTGACGCCATCTTCGTGCAACAGGGCATGAAACGGCTCAAGCCCCAGCAATTGCAAATCATCAAGGAAAAGGCCCGTGAACTCATAGAAAAGGCGAAAAAGATTGACAAGGATTTTGCGCCGCCTTATTCCTTGTCTGAATGGGATGAAACCCGGATAGACGAACTCGTACTGAACGTCGGCAAGGTATTCTGCCCGTTCATAAACGATGAAGGTTTTTGCAGTATCTACGAATACCGGCCGCTCGTATGCCGGCTGATAGGCATTCCTGTCATTGACATAAGCGGAGAAGTGATTTATGTGGAAGGCTGTGAGAAAAACCCCCTTGAAAAAGAAGGCGCTTTTTCGCCGAGATTATCGCTCAATTACTACCAGATTTCCAAGCAGGAAGAGGAAATTATAAAAGAACTCGTAAACGACCTGAAAGACCCGAAACTGCGGACGGACTTCCGCACATTCCTGCCCGCGGTAGTATTGCTGGATGAATTGGTTAAAGAGAAATGAAAAATTCATTTGTAACGGTTTTTTGCACGGTACCGGACGCGAAAACCGGGAGGAAAATAGCCAAGGCGCTGGTCAAATCGCGTCTTGCGGCATGCGTAAACATCATATCAGGCATAAATTCAATCTATATCTGGGACGGAAAACTGTGCGATGACGCCGAAAATCTCCTCGTAATCAAGACACGCGGCAGTTTATTCGGCGAATTAGCCGAAAAAATAAAACAAAACCACCCGTATGCCACCCCTGAAATAATATGCCTGCCCATCATAAATGGAAACAAAGAATATCTCAAATGGCTCGCGCACAACACGTAGGGGCGGGGTTACCCCGCCATCACCGATTTCCTGCAAGGGCGGACCTGCGTGTTCGGCCCTGAGCATATGTTTATTGTAATTTGAGTGCATGCCTAATTCATTTCCCATGCTTCCTGCTTTTCTTATCCGCCGTCTGCTCAAGAAGCTGTTGAAGAAACCGGGAAACCATTTTCAAGGTCTGCGCGTCCGTTTTTCTTAAAAGCAATTCAAATATACGCCTTGCCTCGGCCTTTTCAGAACCGTCATCCGTCTCCGCGCGAAGCAGCGTAACAACGTCAACATCCAGCGCCTCCGATAAAACAGTTAGCGTTTCAAGCGCAGGCGATATCTCGCCGCGTTCTATCCTGCCGATAGTTGACACGTCAAGTCCTGCACCGAACGCAAGCTCTTCCTGGCTCATTCCCTGCTCTTTTCGCAGTGCGCAGACCGTCCCGCCTGTCCGTATATTGATGCCGTTTTTTGCCATAAAGAATCAGAATTATGGACAATACGGCAGGAAATAGCCAGAGCGTTTGCGCGTTATTTTTTATTGACTTCAATTACTATAATTGCTATGATATGAAACTATGAACCACAGAACGAACCGAATATGCCGGACGCATAAATCGGCTTTACCGAGGTTGTAACCATTAATAATTCAACGGATTCGCCCTGTATCAGAATATAAGATTTTCAAAGTAATCTATAACTCGCCTCATTTAGGCCCTGGGTTTTGCCTCAAACTATCCCAGGGCTTTTTTTATTTCAGCAATTTCGCGTCTATCGCCCTTTTCCTTGCTTCAAACAATTCCGTTATAACCGTATTGGGACATGAATCAAGCGCTTTTTCGGCTATTTCTTTCGCGCGCATAAGGGCCTCGGGCTCGTTATTCGCGACAGCCGCGCCGGCCTCCGCGCGCAGGATGTCATTCAGAATGCCAAATTGGGCCGCGTATTCGCGCCATACGTGCGTGGGGCCCATTTTTTCAATAAAAATGCCACTGCAGAAATCCTGTGTATTCTTTACGGATTCAATTGCCTTGCCGTACATTGACGAATCCTTGTCCAACCCTTCAAACGCAGGGTACATGTAAATCTGTTTTATTATGGAAATAATCCTCGCGTTGATTTCAGACTGATACACGCCGGGATACGACGCGATTACATTCGCATATTCGCCGGGCAATTGCGACATTATCCTGAAATAACCTTCGCGGTCGTTATTCCTGCGGGCCTCTATGGCCTTGTATTCCAAATCAAACGCATTGCCAAGGGCCTCAAACGAGCCGATGCAGTTCTTGATGAACAATTCGCCCACGGAGCATTTGCCCTTGTATTTCGGGACAATAGTCCTGCCGAAATCAAGCGCATCGCGGCTGGCCTTCATAATCGCCTCAGGCGGCGCCTCAAACCTGTAAGTCTTTTTGGTTTTTTCGTCATAGACAAGGTTGCCCTCTATCATATTGAAAACGTGCTTCTGCATGCATTCAAAGACATCCATATCATAGCCGTAGGCCTTATCGGGCCAGACCTGCAAGACGTCTTCGGCCGCTTTCGCGTACCAATACGCGGCCATTTCATAACAATCCTTCTTGTCTTTCGCGAACTGCCTTGCCCTGTGCTCCCCTTTTACATTAAAAGGAATCTTATGGTAATAGAAAAACCCCATCCATTCCTCAATGCGCCAGCTTTTCGGATTCCACCTGAGGCCTGATTCGGCGTAATCAAGGCCATTGTCAATCCATATCCACTGTTCATCCGGAGTATCTTTCAGGATTGAAATATTATATATCATGTTATGGGCGTTATGAACCCAGACATCTTCAAGATACGGATTGAGATTTGCTATGAGCTTCATGACCGTCAGGGCTTCTTCAAACTGCTTATCTTCCTCAAGCTTGATATATTTGAGCCAGAGGTAGTCAACGGCTATTGATTTCAGCCCGCCCATAAAAATACTTCCGATATAGCCCACCATGAACTCGGCCGGCGGAAGGTTTGTTATGGGATTGATTTGCAGAGTTTCATTATCGCCGCCCGAAATGCCCTTGCTTTTATTGAATTGCATTTGCAATAAAATAATAATGCCGAAGAACAGCGCTATTATGATAATATGTTTTTTCATGTTATTTAAACTCCCTGTACGCTATTACAACGAACGCGCACACCATCGCCGCAAAGGCATAAGACACCGCGTACGACAGACTGCCGGCAAATACCTGCGGCGATATGTCAAGGTTTTTCAACATATATACGGTCGCGTCAAACTTACTGATATCCGGTATCACTCCTAACGCGAACGAACTTATTGCATCAGAGACCTTCATAAGCCAGACGGGCATCTGGTCATCGGCGCCGTGCCTGGCGTATCCCGAAACCTCAATTACCCTGATGGACAACTGCATGTCCGCAAGGGCCTGCTTGAAAAATTCCAGCATGCTCCCGCTCAGATACAAGAACACTCCGAGCAGAAGGTTCACGGGCCCTGAAAGCACCGTTGAAGCCGCGGTAGTTATTCCCATTATAAGAAGCATCCCGAAAAACGTTATACCAAGCCCTTTGAAATAATTCAGCTCAAAAGAACTTTTACTGCTGAGAATATAAATGCTGTCCAACTGCCCTTCAAAGGAAGTCCTACGATCGGTCCTGCGCAGGGCTATCTTGAATTCGCGGCCGCTCCCCATGCTTTTCCTGTTGAATTCAACTTCAATTTCTTTCTTGTAATAGAACTCCTTCGCGGTAACATAAGGTTCAACCTCCGGCTTGTCCCCGGCACTGCTGAACATGATTTTCATCAGCGAATTTGACGGAAAATTATTTTTTAGCACCCTGAACCTGAAAACAGCCTTTGCGGTTTCGTCATAATCATCGGGATTTATATCGCGAAATATCCATTCCACGTATTCCCTGTTTGAAACCGCGCCCTGCGTGAATGACACCGAGGCCTTTTCTTCTTCGTTGAAAGAGCCGAACAGCGCCGAGGAATTGTTATCAGGCGACGCAAAACGCATTTCCGCGGGATAAAACGCCCTGCGCGGCGAAATATTTACGCCTTCCGCGCCCATGTTTACAAGCCTTATGTAAATAATGCTCAAAACGCCCATCACGAGCAGGAACGCGGCCATCACAGCGGCAAAGCCGAGGTATTTGCCGATGACAAGCGTCCGCCTCGGTATAGGTTTGGTCAATACCATAAAAAGCTTCTTCTCTTCAATATCGTCCGGAATTGACATGCTGGAAATGAAAACCGCTATGAGCATTCCGAAGAAAATTATAGCCCTCTGCGACCACGTCTGCGCGAGGATTATCTTGTCTTCCGGCCTGACTGAAGGCAGAAATACTGTGGAACAGACAAGTATTATCCCGAACAGCCCCAGTACGAGAAACACTTTCTTGCGGATTGATTCTTTAATTGTCAGATTTGCTATCGCTATTATTGCCTTCATTTTCTTCTTTTATTGTTTTAAGGAAAAGTGATTCCAGGGTGTCCAGGGGATGGGAAATATCCATGACCTCGCCCCCGTGCTTATTGACCAAGGCGCCAATTTCCTTGCACTTGTCAAGCGGCATGCCCTTTACTTTTATCTGCAACTGCTCCTTAATCATCAAAAGGTCAGTCACACTGCCGATCTTCTGGAACCTGCCCCTGTATATTATCCCTATCCTGTCGCAGACGTTCTGCACGTCCGCAAGCAGGTGGCTGGACATAAATATGGTCTTACCCTGGGATTTGAGTTTCAATATCAGATCCTTCATCTGCCTTGAAACTATGGGGTCAAGGCCGCTTGTCGGCTCATCAAGGAAAATAAGCTCGGGGTCATTCACGAGCGCCTGCGCAAGCCCCACCCTGCGCGCCATTCCCTTTGAATACTCCTTTATCGGACGGTCCCAGGCGTCTTTCTGCAAACCGGCCAACTCAAGCAGTTGTTCCGTCCTTTCCCGCCTTAAATCCTTCGGCAGGCCGAAAAGTTTCCCGTAAAAGTCCATAGTCTCCCGCGCCGTCAGGAACCTGTACAAATAGGATTCTTCCGGCAGAAAACCTATGCGCTGTTTTACCATGACGTCCGAAGGCTCCTTATCAAGGACAAAAGCCTTTCCCCGGGTGGGAAAAAGCAGGCCCAGAAGGAGCTTCATCGTGGTTGTCTTGCCGGAACCGTTCGGCCCGAGAAAGCCGAATATCTCCCCCCTGTAAACCTCAAGGTTCAGTTTTTCAACGGCATTAACCGTGCGCCTTCCGAAGAAATCACGGAAAACCTTTGTCAAATCCACTGTTTTAATAACTGCTTTTTGCGGTTCCATACCAATACCTAAGAAAACAGATTTTACTCATAAAACCGGGGCAATTTCCCCATGTCCTTCAATATAATATATTATGTTTTTATTTTTTCAATAAAAATTGACAAAAATAACCACAATATGGTATAATTAAGTGTTGTAAGATGCGTGTGCTTTGACCGTTATTGCAGGTTTTAACAAATGAACGACACCGCGAAATTTGCCGAAAGAATGGCCAAGATTGGAAAATTCAAGGAGCGCGAATTAAAGCTCTGGCGCAGGAAATCCACCTTGCGGCAACGCATAAGAATTGCCGAACAATTATTGCTCAGCCTGCAATATATGCATTTCACGGAAAAGGAACCCGCCGGTTTCTGCTCTTTGTCAAAATTACTGGAGGGGAAAATTGCCGGGACGAAATGAAATAAGAATTCTTCTGTCAAAAGCCGCCGAACTTACCGAACAGGAAAACCTGGAATACGTAATTATAGGAGGAATAGCAGTAAATGTCTGGGGCAATCCGAGAACTACGTCCGATATAGATATCGTTGTTTTACTGTCTCCTGACAGATATGCCGTTTTTTTAAAACTGGCCGCAAAACATGGTTTTATCTTTAATTTTAAAAAAGCTTTGAGTCAACTGAAAAAAATGGGAATGTGCCGGCTAATGAAAGATAAATATCACGTTGATTTTATAATGGGCTACTCGGATTTTGAAAAAACCGTATTTGAAAGAAAACGAAAAATAGAAATTTTCGGGATACGCATATGGGTTGCATCGCCCGAGGATGTGATTTTGTACAAATTGCTATCAAGCCGCAATATTGATTTGGCTGACATGTCAAATATCGTACAGACTCAGGCGGGCAAACTGGATGTGAAGTACCTGCGGGCACGCGCCCTGCAAATGCAAACTGACCTGTCGAGAACGGACATACTGAAGAATTTGGAGAAACTGTTGGCATTATGAAGAATAGTTTCGGAAGACTCCTTTTACCTGCGGCTTTAGCCGTAATGATTACGCCATTTCTGTTCGCGGACACTATCGTTGACGACACGCAGACAGAATTCGCTCCGGGACAACTCCAGCGTATTACCGACGCCGGCGCATCAGATTCGGCGCCGCAGTTAGAGCTCTCATACCATTCCCTGCCCATTGACAACGCCACGCTCGGGATGTGGCGCATGGACGAGGCCTCAGGCAACGCAATTGACGGCGCATCATTCGGCAACAATGGCACCCTGACAGGAACCGTAACTTCCGCAACCGGCAAATTCGGCGATGCGCGCCAATTTGACGGCTCCACCGGATACTTCCAGCTGACGGACAGCGCGATATTCAAACCCGCAAACCAGGTAACTGTCGAGGCATGGGTAAAAACAACCGACACGTACGGATTCATATTTGAAAAGCAAAAGACATCGTGGGTTTCTTACGCACTTGTAATGGGATGGTCAACATCAGGCAAAGCGGAATTCATCGCGGACACTGACAGCGATATCACTGGCCACACGGCGACTTCTACAACGTCCATTAACGATGGCAACTGGCACTATATAGCCGGCACCTATGACGGCGCAACGGTGCGCGTGTACGTTGATGGAAACCTTGAAGCCGAAACCGCTTGGGCGGGAACACTGTACTACGACGGCGCCGTCGGCCCCAGAATAGGATTCCATTCCGAAGCAACGACCTACTTGAGCGGCGCAATTGACGACCTAAGGGTATCAGGCATCGCACGCACTCCGGAAGAAATAAAATCAAACGGACAGAAACAGCCGTACGGGGTTTACATTTCATCTTCAAAGGACCTCAGCGCTGACGTATTAGCCTTGAACGGCATACAATGGTCCGGAAACGGACTTGCCGCGGCCGACAACGAAACTCCGTCAAACAACGCGGGATTGGCGGGCGCATGGAACTTTAACGAAACCTCCGGTGTTACGCCAACGGATTCTTCCGCAAGCGGCATAGCAGGCGTGCTTACGGGTTTTGCGGACACTACGGCCCAGGACGTTGTTTCATGTTCCGGCTGGACATCTATAAACAGGAAATCCGGAACCGGCTCGCTCATGTTTGACGGCACCAATGATTACATAACGCTCGGTAATCCGGCGCAACTGCAGATTACGGGCGAACTTACCGTTGAGGCGTGGATAAAGACGCAAAAATCAGACGGCACTGTCCAGAGGATCCTGTCAAAATGGAAAGACGATACCGGCAACCTGCGCGCTTATTCACTGAGCCTGAATTCAACGACCATCACCAACAACAGGGCCGTTTTTGCATTTACGACTGACGGACTTAACGGCGACACCGTAGCAAGCAAGACCATCATACTTCCCGGCCGGTGGTACCACGTAGCGGCAACCGTCAACAGCGCCACCTGCACGATTTACGTCAACGGAGTGGCGGAAAATTCAACCTCGGGCACTTCAGCCATTTTTGACAGTTCCGCAAACGTATTCATAGGCGCGCGCCCGAACGCGGTGCCTGACAACTTTTTCATGGGCATAATGGACGCAGTCCGCGTGTACAACCGCGCGATAACATCATCCGAGGCCGCGGGCAACTCCCGGAACGGCTCCATACAATTGCAGACGCGCACATCCGCTGACGGCACTGCATGGGAAGAATGGCGGCCGGCAACGCCTTTACAGCAGATTGACGGCCTTGATTCAAAATCCGAAGCGCTTGACGAATTGAATTCCTCTAAAATACACGACACACTGCCTAACGATAAAAACCTGCTCCAGCCGCAGATATTGGTATCTTCCACAACCAACAACTACCAGTACGGCGCGCCATTCGTAATACAAAAGCCGGACAATACGTACAGATTGTATTACGCATTTAGCAATGGCACTTACTGGGCGCTCTATTACAGGGACACCAATAACACTTCCCTGCCGTCCAGTTCCAATATCGGCGCGGAGAATTCAATGGGCCTCGGAACGGCCGCGGCCGACCAGGCATTCAAGCCGTTCATTGTGCGAAAATCAGATAATACTTACAGGATGTATTACTCCAAATACGTGACGTACTGGCAATTGGCTTACAGGGACACCAACGATACCAATCCTCCTACATCGCCTTCACCGGGCGGCAACCTACTCGGCGAAGTTACGCTGGACATAAGCACGGCTTTGGCCGACCAGGTCATAGGCATTCAGATAATGCAGAAACCGGACAGCACTTACAGGCTTTATTATTCAAGGTTCGACACGAGCGCAACGCCCAACTTCTATAAACTCGCGTACCGTGACACCACAAACACCAGCCTTCCGGACAAAACGTCAACGAATATCGGAGCTGAAACGCTTATGGGAATCGGCACCGGGCCTTACGATGAGGCGTTTTATCCCTGGATAGTGCCCAAGACAGACGGAACCTATAGGATGTATTATAACTGGCGCAACAGACAGGAATGGGGCGATTTCCTGTACCGTGACACCACAAACGCGCAACTGCCCGACAATACGAACATGGCGCCAACGCCCGTTAACATGAACATGGGAATGAACCAGAACGACCGCGTGCATGATACATTCCTTATCCAGAATCCGGACGGCACTTACAGGATATATTACCGCATTTACATGCAGAAAGGCACCACAGCCTTTGCGCATCTCGCGTTAAGGGACGTAAACACGGGCCCGAAATGGGCGTCCATTTCCGAAGACACCCAGGTTAAAACCGAAGGCGCATCGTCATTGAAAATTACTACCGGCGCAGTTATTGTTGATGCGAACACCGCCGGCTTATGGAAACTGGAAGAAACCTCCAGCACCGCCTCAGCAGACGCGTCAAGCTATGCCAATAACGGCACAATATACGGAAGCCCGTCCGTTACGACAGGCAGAACCGGCAACGCGCGCCTGTTTAACAATTCATCGGACTACATACGCATCGCGGATTCGGCGTCGCTCAGCCCTTTAAACGCAATAACGATTGAAGCCTGGATCAAACCCTCAAACGGCACGGACGAACCCATAGTATCAAAGGAAGGCGCGAACAAATTATCATACACGTTCCGCATTTCAAGCAGTAAACTCCAGGTTTTACTGGACGCCAACGGCACGGCCGGATGGGACTACACCGGGCCAATAACAGGCCAGACACTCACGGTTGACGGAAGCACGTGGTACCATGTAGCAATGACCTGGAGCATAGCAGATTGCGTGGTCAGGCAATACGTAAACGGCGCGCTGGACGGGACAGGATATTTCGCCGGACCGATTTACGATTCCACCAGCTGGCTTGGAATAGGAGCTAATTCGGAAACAGCCGCCACTTTTTTCGGCGGAACAATAGATGAAGTGCGCGTATCCAACTGCGCGCGCACGACTGAAGAAATTGCGGACGCGTATAAATCCGGTTACGCGCACAAGGCCGCGGTCACGCTCGGTTCAACTGATTTATCAGGCTCCGGTCACCTGACATTTGACGCCACATCCGACAGGATGGGCACTAATGCCGAGGCTTTCATAGGCGAATCCGATTATTCATGCTGGATAGCGGATTCAAACACGGTTGCGTTGTGGGAATTTAACGAAAACTCAAGCCGCACGGCCGCGGTGGCGGACGATTTCAGCACCGACACGAGCGCCTTATGGACTACACAGCAAATTACGGACAGCGTTTCAAACGGTCTGTATTCCGCCCAGATAACAAACGTCGCTGACCCGTTCTTCATAAAGGACATAACCGATTTTGACGAATCAAATAATTTCCTTGAAATCCGTTATCAGAATTACGCAAGCGGCCCCACATCAATAAGGCTGTTTTATTCGGAAGGCACGGATACGCCCCAGGGAACTTACGTTGAAACATGCGCGCAAAGTTTTACAATTGTGCCTGATACGCAATGGCACATGGCCCTGATCGAAATAACCGACGAGGAATGGCTTGATAACGACGGAATCATAGGAGGATTGCGAATAGACCTTGACGGCGCCACGCTTACGGGAACGTTCTACGTTGACTATATCCAGTTCAGAAACTCTCGGGATTTCAACGTGCCGGATTCATCCGCGAACGGCAATAACGCCTTCTCGGCATCCGCAATTACGCGCACGCAAGGCAAAATCGGCAATGCGATAAGATTCAACGGAACATCTGATTGCATTACGGCCAACGACAACTCTCTTCTTGACATAACTTCAAATATAACCGTAGAGGCATGGATAAATCCCGCCACCATAAACACCAGCAAGGTGATACTCGGCAAACGGGCAAGCGCTACTTCCATACCATACGACTTGATGCTTGTTAACAGCTCCGTGCAATTCTATATTTATGACGGCGCGAACAATACGGTTGCGGCCACTTCATCCGGCGTTATCGCTGCGAACAAGTGGTACCACGTAGCGGGAACCTATGACGGCACGGCAGTGAAAGTTTACGTCAACGGGCTTGAAATGGCGTCCACGCCGCGCACCGCGGCCATACCAACAAATAACATGCCGGTAGTCATCGGCAAGCGCTCCGACACGAACGCCGATTACTTCAGCGGCGTCATTGACCAGGTGCGCATATCAAACACTGCCCGCTCGGCCGCCGAAATCCGGCAGGCCTGCGAATACGAACTCAGGGCCCATCACCTTACCGCTGATTTTGTCCGCGCCCCTTCATTCGCGAGCGGTACGGCAGTATTCATGAGCGACACCTCCGGCATCAATGCCGGCGATACGCTGATACTGAAAGAAAATTCCAATATTGAGCAAAGCGTGGTAAGTTCCATAGTGGCCGACTCATACGTTACGCTTGCGACAGCCCTTGCCAACGCCTATACTTCCGCGGCAACAGTGCAGAAATGGCAGAAAGAATACTGGGATTTATCCGGCATACCCGCCGCGGACCGCGACGCAATCGTAAAATTCGGAATCCGCTTCTATGACGCGTCCCAGTCATATTCAATATGGCTGGACAACCTCCAATCTGAAGGCCCGTATCTGACCGATTCCACCGGCTCAACAATCACCTCAACCATCCAGCAGTATTTCCAATACCGCGCTATCGCCACGACAACCGATACCGGCGCGTCATCGGCCCAGCTGAAATCCGTAACGCTTGATTATATAGTTTCATACGCGCCAAACCAGCCGGTAAATTCCACGCCGGCAAATATCGCCGTATTAACGGCAACAACCGTATCGTTTTCATCAACAGCGCTCGTAAGCAATAATCCGCTCGCGACGCATGCTTCAAGCCAGTGGCAGATCCGTGATACGGCCGCAAACTACGCCGCTTCATCCTACGATTCCGGAGAAGATGCCGTCAATCTCACATCACTGTCCATACCGTCCGGCACGCTGAATGACGACGGCACCATATACTACTGGCATGTGCGCTACAGGGATAACTACGGCAAATGGAGCAATTATTCAACCGAAACCTACTTCTCCCTCGCCCCGCCGTACATACTGTACGCAAGGACCCTTGACACTGACAGCAATTCCCAGATAGACAGGCTTATCGTTGATGCCAGCGAAGATATTGATGGAACGTCACAGAGCGCCCTTACCGGGCTTGGATTCTCCCTGACAGGTTACACCATACTGTCCGGCGCTGAAACTACTGCGGGAAGGATTGAATTCACCCTCGCCGAATCCGGAACCGCCGACATTGACAGCACGCCCGATTTTTCTTATTCGTCGTCAACAGGCGACCTCACGGACATGGACGGCCTGCCATCGGCAGTGCAATCTTATGCGTCCGCGCCCGTTGCAACGTCCACGTACGTTTCAACCTTCCAGTACCTGGATACAAATTCAAATTATCACATAGACACGTTGATCTTCACATTCAGCAAAAACCTTACGGGCGTAGCGGAGATTTCGGATTGGACGGTTATTGACGCGGACAATACAACCAACCTGCTCGCCGGTTTGACGGACGCGGCAATATCGTACAATCAAAACCAGGTATACATATTCCTTTCGGACACGCTGGGAACCATCAGCCCGCCCTCATACGAATACAACCCGAGCGGCGCAAACGACCTTGCGGACTCCAACGACATACCGCTTTTCAAACTCAGTTCCACTTCGCAGGGCGGCGGCGGAGGCGGCGGAAATGAAGGAGGGGGAAACACAATTGACGAAACAGCCATTCCGGGCGCGAACGCCGGCAGTGATATCGACTCAGACCCCGCATTCATAACACTTGACGGCTCGGAAAGCCTGAACTCCGATGGAAATAAAAACGGATTAACGTTCTTCTGGGAACAGCAATCAGGCCCGGACGCCGTCACTTTGCAAAACGCCGATACGGTATCTCCGTCTTTTGCGGCAAAAAAATCCGGCACCTATACGTTCAAACTGACCGTAACGGACACGGACGCGTCTGATACGGATACGATGAACGTAACAATAAACAACATAGCCCCCATGGCAAACGCAGGCAAAAACATAATCGTAACCGGCGGCGACCCCGTACTGCTGAACGGAAGCGCTTATGACCTTAATGAAGACACGCTGACGTATTCCTGGACTGCAATTTCAATCGTAAAAATGCAGAACATAAACACGCTGTCTCCCACGGTGAAAACAAAATACCTCAACGGCATTTACGAAATAACAGTTGTTGCAAACGACGGCCTTCTTGATTCGGAACCGTCAACCATGACGCTCGTAGTGCTCAAGCCTGACAACAACGTACCCAATGCGGATGCGGGTCTTGACGTTACAGTGCAGACAGGCTACATCGTAACGCTGGACGGCACCGCAAGCACTGACGACGGCGCGATTGAAACATATAGCTGGTCGCAGACAGGCGGACCGGAAACCGTAACGCTTTCGGATTCCGCTTCATCGCAACCTGAATTTATTCCGGCCGCGCCCGGCGTTTATGAATTCCAACTTACGGTTTCAGACAGCACCGGCATTACAAGTTTCGCCGATGCCGTCCTTGTAACTGTGAATTCCGAAACCGATATCCTGCCGCAGGCAATAGCCACAGCCAACCCGCAGAATACCACAGTCGGCACGCTGGTAACACTGAGCGCCGCCGGCAGTTATGACGTGAACAACGACGCCTTGACATATCTATGGGAACAGACTTCCGGACCGCAGGCGGTCATATCCAGCACAACTTCGCAGATTGTGACATTTACGCCTATTCAGGAAGGCACATATACGTTTGAAATGAGCGCCAATGACGGCACTGCGTACGGAATGCCGTACGAGGTCAGCGTTTACGTGGAGCCTGAGGGCGTGACGGAATTCCCATCGGCTATAGCGCGCATTAAACCCTCTTCCGACCCTGACAACGACACCAAAATCAACGTTGCGCAAAACCCGAATATAGTCCTTGACGGCTCCCAGAGCACGGGGCTTTCCATCTCATACTTCTGGGAACAAATATCCGGACCTACGGTAGAATTATTCCTGACCACAAATCCCGAATGCAATTTCAATGCCACAGTGCCCAGGATGTATAAATTCCGCCTGACCGTAACCGATGCCGGCGGAGTAGAAGCCCGCGCTGAAGTAACCGTAGCCGTGGAAAATTACGACGCCACGGCCAATCCTTCAGGCAATGCCATGCCTGTATCCAACGCAGGCCCGTTCGCATTCGCCAAGATAACGGAAACAGTACGCCTGTACGGCGCAAACAGCTATGACTCCGCGGAAGACGCAGACGAAGTAACAAATGACACCAACGGATTGGAATTCTTCTGGCAACAGACGGAAGGCCCGCTGATAACGCTGTCAGACCCTTATTCGCCGAATCCGACATTCGTCCCCATAATGCAGGGAACTTATAAATTCATATTGTACGTTAACGACGGCATAAGCTGGAGCCTGCCGGACGAAGTAACATGCTTCATAACGACAGTAAGCACCCTTCCGCCGCCTGAAAAACCGCCGGAAGAAGAAACTGAAAAAACCGGTTCCGTAGGGAACGGATGCTTCATTAAACAATTAAAGGATTAGAAGATTCAAAGATTTTAAGATTACAAGATTACGAGACGATGACGATTTAATCTTCCAATCTTTAAATCTTCTACTCCCGTAATCTTAGAATCTTTAAATCTTAGAATCTGTAATCAGGAAATATTTATGACTAATTCTTTTAAAAAAGCAAACGCATTCCTGCTGGCGCTCTGCTGTATTGCCGCACTGTCAACGCTTATTTTTGCGGACAGCCGACTCATAACAAGCAGTGCCGATTTCACCGGCGGTACGTTCAGCAACACGGAAATATCAGGCAATTCCGTCCAGATGATTGTGCCGGCTGACACATGGTGGAACTCCTCCTATGCCTACAGAAAGGCCATTACAATAGACAATCAGAACGGCACCTCATTGTCGGATTACCAGGTAAAGGTCATAAACCCGGTATACGACGAAACCGGCCTCGTTGGAAGCTGGAATTTTGATGAAGGTTTGGGCACTGCAGTTGCTGATACGTCAGGAAATTCCAATAACGGAACTCTTTCCGGAACCCCGACGTGGAGTGCCGGAAAGTTTGGCAATGGCATTTCCTTCAACGGCAATTCGGATGTCATGGCTATAACGTCGATTTCGTGCGGCAGTGCATACACTATTGAAACGTGGTTTTCATATCCTCAGCCTGCAGCAACTGGCGGCAATACATTGACGAGAGGGGTAACTTTTGACCATCAGGTTTACGTAGAACCTTCCGCTAAACAGTTGGGTGTTTATGACAATCAAAGCGGAACGAATTTCAGGGGCTCCGGGTTTTACATGACATCGTTGACAAACGGATGGCATCATCTCGTCGCATCTGCTTCCGGAAGTTCCACCGTATTTTACATAGACGGATCAGTTGTGGGAACTTCACCTTTTAAGTCCTCCGCACAAATATCATACATAGGAAATTATCAAGGCGGTAGCCAGCAATTCGGCACTATAGATGAAGTTCGCATTTACAATCGTACTCTTCTTATTGCCGAAATCAAGGCGCATTACAATGCGAAAGCAAAACTCAATTACGGCGACAGCAGATTTACCAACGCATCCGGAACGGAACTGCCTTACTGGCTGGAAAAAGACGGGACATTCTGGGTGAAAATATCGGGCATTAACAGCTTACCGCTGAATTCCCTGAGCACAATATACATGTACTACGGAAACCCGTCGGCATCTTTCGGAGGTAGTTACGCGAATAACGGAACAAATACGTTTGATTTCTTTGACGATTTTACCGGATCATCAATAGATGTAACAAAATGGCAAACAACCGGCACACCGGCAATAACCATATCAAATTCCAACCTGAATCTTCAAACTGACGGAAGCAGTGGAATGGAATATATAAGTTCGCTGAGTTTTACAACCAGCCCCGGTGTTGCCATAAGAACAAAACAAAAAGACTCAACAGCTTCAACTTACCCAGGTGAATTCGGATTCGGCGTGCGAAATAACGACACGACTGCCAATTTCGCAGCTAAAATTGCATACTCCGCGGATCAATATTGCATGCTTCTGAATGATGGTTCAGCCCCGGTAAACGGCGCCGCCGCCGGCAACACCGATGACAATAACTGGCATATATGGGATATCTTCTGGAGGACAACAGAAGCAAAACTGGTTCAAGATAATATTACCAAGGAAACCGTAACAACAGGGATACCTTCAATTGCACTTGGCGTAGCCATCGGCGCGCCGGACTATGGCGGTCCGGGCACAGGCTCGAATACCACTTATACCGATATGGACTGGTTTCTCGTACGCAAATACTCCGTGTCCGAACCATCAACCATTGTTTATGCCGAACAGGAAAATATAGTATACGGATATACAAAATCCATCACGCTTAATAATACGACCGGTTCAATCCTCACAAACTTTCAGGTAAAAATAACCGCAAATTACAGCGCCACTGTCGCGGGCGAAATAAATCTGCAGTCGCGCTCCAAATCGGATTTCAGCGACGTCAGGTTCGGCGACAGCACTGGCAAGATGTATCCGTACTGGCGTGAATCATGGACTTATCAGAATAAGGCCGTATTCTGGGTAAAATTGCCTTCCATCTCCACAGGTGGCATTACGATATACGCGTACTACGGAAATTCCTCCGCAACAGACACCGGCAGTGGCGCCGCGGTATTTGATTTCTTTGAAGGCTTTGACGGATACGCCCTGGATACGGCCAAATGGACGTCTTCGGGAACTATTACAGCCAACCCCGGATTCGTTACGATTTCAAGCGGCGGTTATATCCGCTCCAATGCCACCGCCAACAGCCTGCTCTACAATTCCGCACTGGTGCTTGAAGGCTCTCTCCGCCATAATTCCACCACGAACTCCAACATGTTCGGCATGGTAACTTCCAATTATTTCGGCGCTAACGAAATGTCCGCCACAGCGGCCGGAATGGATATTCTAAGATGGACAACCAATAACTGTTTTTTTGAAAGAGCCAATGATTCAAACAGCGGCACGGAGACACTCCAGGGAGCGACCGCTTCAGGCGCCTTCAACAGGCTGAAAATCAAATGGGTGCAGGGCTCATCCATATCATACGAAGCCCCTAATAATTCCGGAGGCATTTATGCATTAAGCGTGAGCGATTATGTACCAAGCGCCTCAACGCTGTATATGCATATTGATACCATGAATGCATCCACTCCTGCAGACCTGGATTTTATTTTCGTACGCAAATACGCCCTCGCTGACCCGGCCATAACCGCGACCGGCACTGAATCCCCCTGGAACGCCACAGCCAACGCCTGGCAACAGGGTTCAACCTACAGGATAACAAATGCAAACGCCACCATACTGAGAAACCATCAGATATCCTTGACAATTGATACGGCAACGCTCATTTCACAGGGATTTATGAATATAGACTGTTCGGATATAAGGTTCGCGTCCACCGCAGACTTCAGGGAACAGATGTGGGGCAACAGCTATCCGTACTGGATAGAATCCGGAATCAATACCTCAACGACAAAAATTTGGGTAAGAGTGGACACTATCCCGGCGAGCTCCACGAAGGACATCTACATGTTCTACCAGAATCCGGCCGCGCCGAGCAGACGCAGTGGCGCCGAGACCTTTGAATTTTTTGACGACTTTGAAAACTATGTAAACACCCAGAATCTCAGCGGCACCAACAGGTGGTCGGCTACTGCCGGAACCTTCACCGCTTCAAATACCTACACTGTCAACGGAGCCCTGTCCGGCAAATGGTATTTCAGCGGAAGCTCGTCTGCTAACGGCACATTCTGGGATTTTAATGAAAGAACTTCGGATTTTGTCCTTGAATACAATTACAGGCGACAGACAAGAGGCTCCGTACTCGGAACGGTTTATGATACCACGCCTAACTGGGGTTCATCCATGCTTTACGATTCCACATCCATATTATATTACAGAAATTCAGGGGGCGGCGATACGGCAATAGTCAATCCCTTTAACGCGGCATGGTACAGAATCAAGGAGAGCCATCATCCCGCCTCCAAAACCTATGACCTGCAGATAAATAACGGAACCACTTATGCCGGAACAGCCCTGACTTATCACCAGCAGGAGAATCCGAGATATTTCAAGATGGTTACCGACACTGGATCAGCTCTTACATGGGAAACTTACGTAGATGACATTTTTGTACGCAAATACGCGGCAATCGAACCTTCAACCGCGTATCAAAGCGCACTGCAAGTTACAAATTCAGGCACTTATGTGTCGCCGCGTTATGAAATAACCGAAAACCCGGCATCACTGGTGCTGGACTCCGTATCTTATACGGCAACGGGCACGGGGTCATTGACAGTTTACTTCCGCGCAAGCGATACTGATACCGATTTTACGAGCTTTACGGATGATGCCGGCTGGGAAACCCTTGACTCTTCGCCGGACTCTTCAATAGCTTCGCAGGGCAAATATTTCCAGTTCAAGACTTCACATTACAATCCCGGCTTATCTACCGAACCGAAACTTGACGACTTCACCCTTGACTATTCGCCCAACCCAACCGCAATCTCCGCGACCGTTGACGATATTGACATTGACAATTCCATTGATACCGTAACAGTTACTTTTTCGGAACCAATAACAGGAACAACAAGCGTAACTAACGGAACGGGATTTTCAATTTCCGGCTACAGCATTGCGTCAGGCGCGCTGACTTCCGCGGACACAATCACGTTTACCCTTGCCGAATCCGGCGCAAACGACGCCGAATCGCCGCCGTTGACAATCTCATACGACCCTTCAACAGGAAATATCGTTGATACCGACGGCACTCCTAATCCGGTGCTCACAACACAGAATGTTGCAATGGCGAATATTGCCGTAACCAACCCGATAGCCCTTTCCGCAACTTTTAATGACATTGACAATGACAGTTCCCTTGATACCGTAACCGTAACATTTACCGAGCCTGTAACAGGCACTACGAGCGTAACAAACGGAACCGGTTTTTCCGTCTCCGGCTACGTTATAGTATCAGGAACCCTGTCGTCAGCGGATACCGTCACTTTCACCGTAGGCGAATCCGGCACAAACGACGTGGAATCCGCGCCGGCAATAATTTCATACAATCCCTCAACCGGCAATATCGTTGATACGGACGGCGCCGCACAGCCTTTATTAACCTCGCAGGATATCTCCATAACCAACCTCTCCGCGCCTTACCCGAGAATCCTGTCCACTGTGGTCTCAGATACGAATTCCAACGGACAGATAGACCTCTTGAGAATCAATTTCTCCGAACCCGTTACAGGCGCGAACAGCGTTGCCTCCGGCGCCGGATTCACCCTCATGGGATACGCCATAGCGTCAGGCATTGCCGGCAGTGACGGCAAATCAGTATTCTTCACGCTCACGGAATCCGGAACTGCCGACTACGAAATCACGCCGGATTTATCATACGCCCTCGCGCAAGGCGATATCGTTGATACCGACGGCAGTACCGCGGATGCCCTGCAGGATTATATTGCCGCGCCTGTCAGCGCCGCGCCCGTAGTAACGTCTTTCTCCTACCTTGATACGGATAACAACGGTTTTCTTGACCTGCTGATATTTACTTTCTCAAAAAACCTCTCCAGCGCCGGAAGCATATCCGACTGGCTGATAGAAGATTCCGACGGAACGGTGCTGTCGCAGGGATTGACAACGGGAAACATGAATTTTGTGGACAATAAAATATTCATGACCCTGGCCAACAACGCGGGCACAAAAAGCAAGCCCGGCTATACTTATATCTCCAGCGGAACCAACAACATGGCGGATTCTTCCGGAATTGCCGTCTATGCAATCACAAGCCCCGCGGAATTTATCCCGCCTGAAGAACCTGTAGAAAACATGCCCATAGCCAATGCGGGCCCGGACCAGGCATCCCTGCCCGCCATCATAACGCTTGACGGCACGGCAAGTTCAACGCCCATAGCGGCAGTGCTGTCATACGCCTGGACGCAGGAATCAGGGCCCATTGAAATCACATTGCAGAACGCGAACACCTCCGCGCCGTATTTCGTAGGCAAAACATCCGGGTCATATATTTTCCGGCTTACGGTAGGAAACGGAATAGGATTTGATTCGGACATGATGAAAGTCATCATAAGCAACGTACAGCCGGTCGCCGATGCCGGAACGAATGTTACCGTCATGGCCGGAACGCTTGTAACCCTCAACGGCTCAAATTCCGTGGACCCGAACGAGGCGTCATTAACCTATTCATGGTCCCATTCGGAATTATTATTAAATCCGGACACTGCGACTCCGGGCCTTGATACGACACTCCTGAACGGCATGTATGAATTCACGCTTATTGTAAGCGACGGCGTGTATGAGTCAAACCCGGATACTGTCACGGTAATTGTAAATTCCGAAAGCAACCTTATCCCGTCGGCAAACGCGGGCCCGGATTTCAGCGTCATTGCCGGCGCCACGGTCACGCTGGATTCCTCGGATTCTGTCGATTCCGACGGGACTATCACTGCTTATTCCTGGACACAGATTTCCGGACCGGAAAGCGTAACTCTTACAGACGCGGCAGAACCGCAATTTATCCCAAATACGTCCGGGGTTTATGAATTCCAGCTTATTGTCACCGATGACAAGGGCGTATCCAGCTTCCCCGACACAACCGTTGTTTTCGTCAACAGCACGACCAATAATATACCCACCGCCATAGCCACGGCATCCGATTATAATTTAATCATCTTTGAATCCGTAACGCTAAGTTCAGCGGACAGCAAGGACGTTGAATCCCAATCCTTATCAGCCCTATGGGAGCAAATCGCCGGGCCGCAGGTTTTCAACGCGCCTCAAACAACCGCAGACATCACCTTCTCGCCCGTGGAACCCGGAATATATACCTTCCGCCTGACTGTAAATGACGGCCTCGTATCCGGCTACCCGGATGAAATTTCAATTAATGCCGCACCCGAAGGGACAACGTCTTTCCCGGCGGCAGTGCCAATAATCAGCAGTTCAGTTGACCCGAACAATGACAATAAGATTAACACGAATGAATCACCCGCAGTAACTCTTGACGGCACCGCAAGCACCGGAACCGGTGTCTTGACTTATTCATGGACGCAGATTTCAGGCCCAACCGTGCTTTTGAGCCAGGCTGACACTGCAACGCCGGCATTCTCGCCGGTTATAACGGGCGTATATGCCTTCCAATTAACCGTCATTGACGAAAACGGATTAGCCGGCACAAGTTCAGTAACGCTCGGAATAGAAACCTATGACGCATTGCTCAATCCGGCCGGTAATCTTCTGCCTTTGGCAAATGCCGGAAATGATTCAATGGCATTCCTCAATACGGTAGTGTACCTTGACGGCTCGCTGAGCAGTGATTCTTCGTCCGACGCGGACAGCATAACAAACATGAATTCAGGATTGCAATACGAATGGGTGCAGACTGCGGGACCGCTTGTCGTATTAAACAATCCCGAAAGCTATCAGCCGAGTTTCTCAGCTTCCAAAACGGGAATTTACACGTTTGCGCTGTACGTAAAAGACGGATTATCGAAGAGTTTCGTTGACGAAGTTACTGTCACGGTCGTCCCGGGCACTGCCGGCGGCGGCGACGAAAACACAGATACCGGCGGCAATAAGGATACAACGGAAAAAACCCAGGAACAAATAGGCTCCGTTGAAGGGCCGGGATGTTTCATTAAACGGCTAAAGGATTAGAAGATTACAAAATTCTAAGATTCAAAGATTACGGATTCTAAGATTCGAAGATTACAAGATTAATAGACGACGATTTAATCTTCCAATCTTTAAATCTTCTACTCCCGTAATCTTAGAATCTTTAAATCTTAGAATCTGTAATCGAAAACCCATGCAAAACAAGACAAAACTAATCTGTCCAAAATGCAATAAGCAATACACACTTAAAAGCGGCGTTGACGCAAAACAGAAACTTAATTGCAGAGCCTGCGGAACGGAGCTCCGTATCGTGCCGGAATCCGCTGTGCCGATTGTCAAGCCATCAAGCGGCTATGATAAAACAATCCTCGCGGACTCAAGCACAAAAACAAGCGCTAATCCCCCCTCGGAAAAAAGAAAAAGCACGGTAAGCAAGATGACCCCTTTCCTCACCAACCTGCCGCACGAGGTTGACGAAGCGCTCGCGTCCGAAGGCAATCTTATAGCCGAAAAATACGTCATTATAAGCAAAATCGGCCGCGGCGGAATGGGTTCAGTCTATAAGGCATGGGACGTTACGTTAAAAAGATATGCCGCAATAAAAATGATTCTCTCGGCGGTAATAGCTGAAACCGAACGGAACGACGATTCCCGCGGAGAGGTCATCGGCAGGTTTTTCCGCGAAGCGCAAACCTCGGCAAAATTGATCCACCCCAACATCCTGCAGGTTTATGAAATCGGAAAGCAGGACGAGAACCATTATATAGCCATGGAATACGTGGACGGCGGCACCCTTGATGAGCTGTGGGAACAAAAGCATGTAATCGCCGGCAAAACCGCCCTGCCGGCGCGCAAAGACATAACGGATTATATTTCGCTGATGAAAGAGATCTCAAGGGCCGTGGATTTCGCCCATCAATACAATATAATACACCGCGACATAAAACCTTCAAACATACTCCTGTCAAAGGGACAACAGGAAAAGCTCACCCCAAAGATAGCGGATTTCGGCCTTGCCAAGGAAATTACATCCGGCTCGGAAATCACCATAGCCGGCACTATCGTAGGCACGCCTTCTTTTATGTCTCCGGAACAGGCGAGAACTGAACGGCTTGATGCCCGAAGCGATATTTTTTCGCTCGGCTCAGTCCTTTACAAATTGTGCACGGGAAAAGAGCCTTTTGAAGGCGATTCATACCTTGATACTATCAAATCCGTCGTCAATAAAGAACCTGCGCGGCCAGGGGCCGTCAACAAATCCGTGGACAACGACCTTGAAACAATCATACTGAAAACCCTGGAAAAAGACAAGAACCACAGGTATGCCGGCGCAGGCGAACTCGCCGACGACCTTGAAAGATACCTGCAGGGCGAACCGATAAAAGCAAGGCCCGCGTCTTCATTTTACAAGCTGACAAAAAAGATAAAGAAAAACAAATTCGCAGCCGCCGGCGTTATCTTTGGCATAGCAGTACTGCTGGCATCCCTTATATTATTCGGATTTTCCAATCTGCATCGCAAAGGCCAGGCGGACGAATACCGCGAAAAAGCCGACAGCCTGTACGCACAGCAAAAATTCAAAGAGGCCAACGATTTTTACGTCAAACTGCTTGAATTGGACAAGGATAACACCCATGCCCTGGGCAGGCTGAAAGAATACGACAACATGGTTATTGCCGAACATGAGGCCTCTAAGGAAGCCGAAGACGCATGGATGCAGGCAAGCGCGGTATTCACGGAATTCTACAAAAAAGACGCGGATATGGGCAAGGTCTGGATAAAGGTTGACGGCGCAATAGACAAAATTGGCAAGGCGATAAAAAAGTACCCTGTGCCCATGGCCTACGTGTACAGGGCAATGCTGTACAGGGAAAAAGAACAGATGATTGCCGCTGAAAACGACCTTTCCGAAGTAATTAATAAGCATCCTGATTTTGACATCGCGCGCATTATGCGGGCAATGATAAAAATAGAAAGGCTTTCACGGTCAATATTCGGGCTGGAACAGCAGGACAGGATAGGCAAAACCGGAACTATAATGCTGACTGACATCGTAAAAGAAGCCGCCGAGGATTTCGCAAAGATAAAACCGGACGCGAAACTGCAGGGACAATTTGAAGTTTACGGCATAATATTGAGCGAATACCAGAGGACTTTCAGCCAGGGTAAGAAATTTGATTACACCTTCGTTGATACCATGCTGAAGGGCTTTGAAAAATACAATTCCGAAGAATTCCTCCTGCAGGCAATCCTGATTGACCCCAAAGAAGAAACCATTGATAAAATAATAGACCTGAAACCGCAATCGGCAAGGGCATATTTTCTGCGCGGCGTTACGCGGAGGATTAAGAAGAACTTCCCCGGGTCCATAGAGGCATTAGACAAAGCATTACAGATTAATCCTACTTTCTACGTCGCGTACGGCGAACGGGCCGTAGCAAAGCACATGTCGGATGAGTTGGACGGCGCCATCGCGGATTATGAAATTTTTGTCAAATATTTTTCCAAATATTCAACCGCACATACCGATCTCGGCGCAATTTATACCAAAAAAGGCGACTATAAGAAGGCTATTGAAGAATATGACCAGGCCATAAAACTCAAGCCCGAAAATAACATGGCGTACCGCGAACGCGGATTTGCAAAGGCAAAAGCAAACGATTTTGACGGCGCCATAGCTGACTTTACCAGGGCGCTCGCATTCGATCCCAAGGACGCCGAATCATACCGCGACCGCAGTTTTGCAAAATCAAAGAAGAAAGACAATGCGGGCGCCATTGCCGATATGGACGCGGCGATTAATCTCAAAGAAGACAACCCTGACTTCTACCTTGAACGCGGCCTGCGTCACATGGATAACCACGGTTTCAACGAAGCGCTTGACGACTACAATACGGCCGTCAGGCTCAAGCCGGATTTCGCCGAGGCATATTCAAACAGGGCCTTAATGGAATTGGAATTGGGGGATTTTGACAAGGCGATTGAAGACTGCGGCGCGGCATTGCAATTAAAGCCGGACTTAAGCGATGCCTACATAAACCGGGCTGCCGCAAAAGAAGGCAAGAAGGATTACATCGGCGCAATAGCTGATTACGACGAAACTATACGGCTCAAGCCGGATTCCGCTGTTTCGTATTCCATGCGGGGACTCTTAAAAAAGCGTACAGGCGACCTCGCGGGCGCTATTGAGGATTACACGAAAGCCATTGAGAAAGACGAAAAAAACGAGGAGGCGTATAACAACCGGGGAGTCGCATTGTATGACCTCAACAGGCTTGACGAAGCCGTCAGGGACTATAACAGGGCCCTGAAACTCAACCCCGAATTTGCCGACGCATACAGTAATCGCGGCGTCGCGCGCCAGAGAAAGAAGGACTTTGACGGCGCGATTGAGGATTCCACCAAGGCAATCGTATTGAACCCGAAATATACGCTCGCGTATTATAACCGCGGCCTCGCGAAAAAAGAAAAAGGCGATTTCCACGGCGCTATCGCGGATTACAATCAGGCCTTAAAACTCGCGCCTGATATGGCAGACGTCTATTATGAACGCGGATTTGCCCTGATAGACATAGGCGACCTTGACGGCGCTCTGAAGGATATGGATAGGGCGATTGAATTGAACCCCATGCACCCGCGTGCGTATTATGAACGGTCTTACGTGAAAAAAAATAAAAATGACCTTGACGGCGCCTTTGAAGACCTTGAGAAAAGCATACGCATGGACCCGTCCCATGCTGATTCGTGGTACGGCCACGGCAAGATATTGTCAATGAGAGGCGATACGGCCGGAGCCATAGAAGATTATACGAAGGCAATCCAAAACAATGTCGCCTTTGTTGACGCCTACCTCGCCCGCGCATTTTCGTATTCGGCCATACGCAAATACGCAGAGGCAATAGCAGATTATACCGAGGTCATGGAAATCTCGCCTCAAACCAGAAACGAACTTGAAACTGTTATAAGGGACCTGCAGAACAGGATGCAGGAATGATTACGAAGTAGCGAGTAGCGAGCAGTGAGCATATAGGGACGAACGGCGTACGAGGGACGTACGACGAAAGGTAAGCACTATATTAACTCCCCCCTCTATTCCTTCGTTACGCTCAGGACTCCTTGCGAGTCGCAAGAGGGAGGCGGGGGGTGTGTTAGTCCACGAAATCGCCGTGTCTCGTACAGGTCTCTTAGAGTCCCCCTGTTATAACGCGAATTTTGACTAACGAAGAAAGAGATGCACTTATGGCTATTAATTTAGCATTGGATGCAATGAGCGGACAAGAACATTCAAGTAATTCCTGTCCGCTAATTCTTGGATGGGGATGGAAAAAGGAAAAGGAGAAGTAGAAAATATGGACCCTTTAACAATAAACTTAATCGTTAGTTTAAGTTGGCCTATTGTTACAATAATTTCGTTTTGGTTTTTATATAAACTTCTCATAAAACTGCAATCCGATCGTTTGGCTTACAAAAAACTTAAAGAATGTCTTAAACTTATGCATACTTATTGTCCTACATCTACTACTCCGCCGAGCAATACTCTTGCGTCTCCAAGCGCAACAACGAATAATCAATGGCGATCAGAATGGAGTCGGCACTACGACCAGATTCACTGGCTTTCGAACACTATCTTTATTGGTATGATTGGTGCGCTCCTTGTCTACTCATACCAGGATTTCAAATTATTTCCTGCGCTTCTCGGACTGTGGCTTAGTTTGTTTACGCTTTATTATTCCAGTAGCTTTAGGAATATGCGTGACATACTGCATAAAGATATGCTTACTGGTGACGAAAAAAACTTCCTTTTGGATTCAAATAAAAATCGAATTCTCCATCAGTGGCCAGTATATCTTATCACTCATTGCATTACAATCTTTGGTTGGATTTACATATTTTGGTCACACAATAAAATATTAGCTATTATATCAGGGATATTATCAATGGTAGTGGTTATTCTCATCTGCAAGAAAGGAAAGCAATATCCGTTTAAGTGATGCTGACGACGTACACAGTAACACACGCGATTAGAATTGGCCATCGATATGCATATCTTTTTCATGCGCGTCTCCCTTGAATCCTCTTAAATCCCGCATTCTTTCACGAATTTTATAATTGTTTGATCATAAAATATGATTTTTCAAACTCAAGTGGGTTCACATAAAAAACATTACATAAAAGACAACAAAACATAACACCGCAACACATTATTCCAGTTCATGAGAAGCTTTTTAAGTCCATCCATATCACCCGGATTAGCGTCTTGCTCAGAACTTACTGGCAGATTTTCAAGTGCAGTATCCTTATTCTAATAAGTGTTTGCAGACGGAGGATTCCGTCTATGTCCAAACCAAGACGGATTTTTTGAATAATTATAACCGCACCGCCTTTTTCCTTTACGTATGCATCCAATTTATCCATCAGGCGACCCCGAGGCGAGCAGTGAAGACCTATTAGTAACAGCCCGGCTATATAAGGCCAGCAAAATACTTGGAATACGAGTTCATGACCACATAGTAATCGGAGCGGAAAAGTATATGAGCTTCGCAGACGAAGGATGGCTCGCAGAGTCCAAAGGCAAAGCATTAACGACGCAGACAAAATGAAAGACAATAACGAAGTTCAGGCACGTTCAGGAAACGGGCGTACCTGAGGGTACTTGAGCAAAAAGTTAGTGTAAGAGAATCTGTCGTCGTATATTCCAATATATTGTCGCAGTAAAATTCTACCATTAAGTCAGGCCTGATAACAACTTTGCAAGAATGCCAACAAGTGTCTGAAAGTTTTGTAAATCCTGAATTTCCAATTGCAACATAGCTTATATTTAGAGGTTCTATACGAACTCCTACACCGATGTCGTAGCCTCCCCAGGATTCTTCAATATCAGTTTTTGCCATTCCAAAACCAATCCAAGTCCACAAGCTTTCAGTAACAGGATGAATCAGGTCAGCTTCCATAACAATTCCGCCACTAAAATCAAAAACATCATTACTAACCACACCGCTATCATAATTGCCATCACCATTAGGATTCAAGCTCGGCAAGGCTAATCCGCACTAAAAAAACCTGAACTTAATTATGCACCACAACGCCGACAACCCGTCTTTCCATGTAATTTTCTTGCCTTCTTCATAACCTCGGCCGCTGTAGGAAATCGGCACCTCGTATATCCTGCAATGCCTGCGCGCCACCTTCGCCGTAATCTCCGGCTCAATGCCGAACCGGTTTGATTTCAAATCCAAAGACCTCATCACGTCCGCCTTAAACGCCTTGTAGCACGTCTCCATATCCGAAAGGTTTATGTTATTTATCGCGTTGCTGAAAGTGGTCAGGAATTGATTGCCTACGTAATGCCAGAAATACAAAACCCTGTGCGGTCCTCCGAGGAACCTTGAACCGTAAACCACATCCGCCCTGCCGTCCAAGAGCGGCTCAAGTAGCTTCCCGTATTCGCGTGGGTCGTATTCCAGGTCCGCGTCCTGTATTATAGCAAAATCGCCTGTTATGGCGCCTATTGCGGTCCTTACCGCGGCCCCCTTGCCTTTGTTATGCTCGTGAAACAACACTTTTATGCCGGGCTGGTTTATCTTCTGAAGTTTGTCCCGGGTGCCGTCCTTTGAACAATCGTCCACAATAATGAGTTCCCTTTCAAGCAGCAATTCCGCGGCCATTACCCGGCGGATTATCTCCTCTATGGTATTTACCTCATTATAAACCGGCATTAAAATGGAAAGTTTTTGAGCCATTATATACTAAACCCCCACTACGAATATTGAATAACGCTGTCCGTTTCCCGTGGCCCGTTTAAACGGCAACCGGACAACGGGAACCGGACGGCGTCCTTCCTCCTCTATTCTTCATTCTTCCTCCTTCGTACATGACGCCAGACTCACAGACTCAATAGTCCGTCCACCATCCTCACCTGCCTGTGCGCCTTCGCGGCGATATTCAAATCATGCGTCACCATTATTATGGTCATGCCGAATACTTTATTGAGTTCCCAGAGGATATTGATTATCTCCTCGCTCGTCTTGACGTCAAGATTTCCCGTAGGCTCGTCGCAGAATAATATATCGGGATTATTTATGACCGCCCGCGCTATCGCCACCCTCTGCCTCTCGCCACCCGATAATTCCGACGGCTTATGCAATAAACGGTCTTTCATGCCCACCTTTTCAAGCATCGCCTCCGCCTGCCTCTTGTACGCTATCTTTCTGAACGGCCATGTGAAAAAAGGCGAACCTATCATCTTCGGCAGTAAGACATTTTCCAATACGTTAAGTTCCGGTATCAAATGATAAAACTGAAAAACAAAGCCGAAAGAAATATTCCTTAAACTTCCCGCCCGGCCCCGGTTTTTCGCGCTGATTTCCCTGCCCTGAAATGTAATCGTACCGCTCGTGGCCTGCTCTATTAATCCCAACACGTGCAATAAGGTGCTCTTGCCTGCGCCTGAAGGCCCGGCTATGGACAGGATTTCGCCTTTGGGAATATCCAGGTCTATGCCTTTCAACACCCTTAATTCGGTGGAATCCATACTGAAATTTTTTACTATGCCGCGCGCAACAAAAAAATCATTCATATCTTAACGCCTCCATCGGCGTGTTCTTTGCCGCCTTGTAGGCCGGATACAAACTGAACATCGTACTGCCTATTATCGTTATGCCTATTATAACCGCCATTGTTGACGGGTCCCTCAAAACCGGTATCTTGTCCAACAGGTATATGTCGCGCGGGAAGATTTCTATATTGAACAGCTGATTCAGGAATCTTTCAATATTGTTTATATACTCCGTAATGAGATAGCCGAACAAATATCCTAATGCGCTTCCGAGCGCGGATATGAAAAACCCCTCTATCAGGAATATCCACATCACGCCCCTTACGGGTGCGCCAAGCGCCAGAAGTATCCCGATATCCCTTCTCTTTTCCGCGACCACCATCGTCAATACCGCCACGAGAAAAAATCCCGCCACTATAACGATGAAAAACAGGATTATTAAATTCAGCTTCTGCTCCACATTCACAGCGCCAAGCAGGTTTCTGCGCTCGTATTCCCACGTCCAGACAGACATGGGCCACGGGTATTTCGCAAACACGCCGGCAAGGGCGTGCTTGACTTCTTCAATGGTTTGCTTGTTCTTATAATCGTCCACGGAAATCCTGAAATTGGTTACCATTCCCTTGGCGCCCAGGAATTCCTGCGCGGCTTCAAGAGGCACGTACACCGTATGCCCGTCAAAATCCGTCAGCCCTGAACCGAACCAGCCGGCAATGGTGAATTTCTTGAATTGGGGCACAAACCCGCCGATCGTATTGGACGGCCTGGCCGTGAAAAGTATGAATTCATTGCCCTTTTTGGAACAAGGCTGTTTATTGTTGCCGGCTACGTATTCATCCAACACCCCGCACCCGGCTATCAGGCCCGGATAAGTCATCCTTCTGCCGGGAATGGAATAATCTATTTCGCCGTCCATCAGATAATCGCCTATATTGCTCGTGGCAATTTCCGTCCTGAAATCGGCCCCTATCATGGTGCAGTAATCGGCGCCTTTTTCCATGTCAAACATCACAAGCCATTCTATGCGCGGCGAACAACCGGTCACGTGGGGTATCTTGAGTATCTGTTCCTGGTACTTCTGGTAATTTGAAATGAATTGGTTCGGGCCGCGAAAAACGTTTATATGGGACATCGTGCCGCGTATCTTGCCCCGCATCTCGTTCGCAAAGCCGGACATGATTGACGTTACGCTTATCAACACCATCACGCCTACCGCGACGCCTGTTATGGCCAGGATCGCGACAAGACGCTTGTGCAGATACCTTATCGCAAGCGCAAATTCATAACTGAGAAATTCCGTCAATGCCCCTAACAGCCATAACAGGAATTTTACGATGTAAAAATACAGCCATATCGTAAGATACGCAAGCGGAATGCACAACAGCTTTCGTATCAATGACGTATCCGTGAGCGGCTTGACGATTATGTACGCGCACGCAAGCCATAACAATAGATGTAAAGCAAATAATATGGAACGTTTAAGCACCTTCTTCGCGCTCCCTCATAAGCGGGAATAAAATAACATCCCTTATGGACTGCTTGTTTGTCAATAGCATCACGAGACGGTCAATGCCTATGCCGAGCCCGCCTGCCGGCGGCATGCCATGCTCCAGGGCCGTAACGAAATCTTCGTCCATGCGCGCCATTCCCTCGGCCTTTTCGTCAAGCTGTTTCTGGAACCTTGCGCGCTGGTCCAGAGGGTCGTTCAGTTCCGTAAACGCATTGGCGATTTCCATGGTGGCTATAAAAAGTTCAAAGCGTTCGCATTCCTGCGGCTTGTCCTTTTTCGCCTTTGTCAGAGGGCATATCGCGGTAGGATAATCTATAATGAATACCGGCCCCTGGAGATTTGGCTCTACGAACTTTTCAAACAAATCGTTCGCAAGGACATCAGCGGAACGGTCCTTCAATTCAAGTCCTTCCTTCCTGGCCCGTGTTAGGATTGCGTCTTTATCAAACCAATCAATTCCTACATATTCCTTAAACAACTCCAGATACGGTTTCCTCTGCCATGGCGCGGTAAAATCAATCTGTTTCTCACCGAAAGCCAATTTCATATCAGGCGAAATTTCTTTGACAAGGCTGACGACAAGCGATTCCGTAAGTTCCATCATTGTATTATAATCACCGTAAGCCTCGTAAAGCTCCATCATTGTAAATTCGGGATTGTGTTTGGTGGAAATGCCTTCGTTTCGGAAGTTGCGGTTTATTTCAAACACCCTTTCCATACCGCCTACGAGGAGGCGTTTCAGGTAGAGTTCCGGGGCGATACGCAGATACAATTGCATATTAAGCGCGTTATGATGGGTGGTAAAAGGCCGCGCGGTCGCGCCGCCGGGAATGGGATGCATCATCGGGGTCTCCACTTCAAGGAAACCGCGCGCCTGCAGGAATTGCCTTATTGAATTAATCATCTTCGTACGCTGTACAAAAGAAGCGCGCACTTCCGGATTGGATATCAAATCCAGATATCTCTTGCGGTACCGGGTTTCCACGTCCGTCAAACCGTGCCACTTTTCCGGCATTGGCAGAAGCGATTTTGTCAGAAGCGTAAAATTGTCCGCGTAAATCGTAATCTCACCGGTACGTGTTTTAAAAAGCACGCCTGTAACGCCGATAATATCGCCCAAGTCAAGGTGTTCGTACAAAGCAAACAGCTGTTCCCCTATTTTATCCTTTTTGATGTAAACCTGAATCTTCGCGTCCCTGTCATGGATATCCATAAAGGCCGCCTTGCCGTGGGCGCGCAGAGTCATGATACGGCCCGCGGTGGTGATTTTTGTGCCGGTATTGGGATCATGCGTTTCCAGTTCAGGAAATCTCGCGAGGATGTCTTTTATAGGCGTAACACCGGGAAACTTGCCGCCGAACGGGTCTATGCCCATCTGGCGTATAAACTCAAGACTTTTCAGCCGTTCATCTCTAAGGTTATTAGACATTTTTAACTCCTAAATCATAAAGAACGTGTTATGCGTATCTCCGGCCAAAGCAGTACAATCGGTAGCTTCGGCGGCCAATCATCATCATTACCATAACAAGCGCATAGTATAGTGTTTTGGCAGTTCTAAGTCAATGAAAAAAGCAGCCGAATTGCAAGGCCTCACTGAAGGTGGGTTGAGAAAATAACATAAATGTCAAAAGCCCAATGATTACGATAGGGACAGAATATTCAGGCTGTGTCACAATACACCTTACATGGGACGTAAAACCCATAAAAAATGGAATGAAAAGCAGTAAATGCTATACTACTGTATAGTAAAATTAAGGAGAAACTATATGGCATACCGATATGGTAA